>NZ_JBHVET010000464.1:0-6941 GCF_042802135.1 Kitasatospora sp. NPDC057512 | reverse complement strand
GGCCGGCGCCCAGCGGGGTCAGGTCGACCTGCACCCCGCAGTCGGCGAGCGCGTCCAGCTCGCGGACGGTGGTGTCGTCCGCGGTGGCCTGCTCGTCGGTGACCAGGCGGGTGATGGTCTCGGTGGCGACGGTCTGGAACATGCCGGCCGCGCCGAGCTTGGTGTGGTCGGCGAGGACGATCACCTCGGCGGCCGCCAGCACCATGGCCCGGTCCACGCTCGCGGACAGCATGTTCGCCGTCGACAGCCCGCGCTCGGCCGTCAGACCGCTGCCGGAGATGAAGGCCTTGTTGACCCTCAGCCCCTGCAGGGACTGCTCCGCGCCGCTGCCCACCAGCGCGTAGTTGGAGCCGCGCAGGGTGCCGCCGGTCATCACCACCTCGACCCGGTTGGCGTGCGCCAGGGCCTGGGCGACCAGCAGCGAGTTGGTGACCACCGTCAGCCCGGGCACCCGGGCCAGCCGGCGGGCCAGCTCCTGGGTGGTGGTGCCGGCGCCGACCACCACCGCGTCGCCCTCCTCCACCAGGCCGGCGGCGAAGTCCGCGATGGCGCTCTTCTCCGCCGCGGACAGGTGGGTCTTCTGCGGGTATCCGGGTTCGCGGCTGAAGCCGCCGGGGAGCACCGCGCCGCCGTGCCGGCGGTCGAGGAGCCCTTCTGCCTCCAGCGCCCGCACGTCACGGCGCACGGTCACTTCGGAGGTCTGGACGACGCGGGCCAACTCCCGGAGCGAGACGGCTCCGTTGGCGCGCACCATTTCGAGGATCAACTGGCGACGTTCTGCTGCAAACACAGAACCGACGGTAACCTGCGTGACCGTCTGCTTTCAGGCGTTTGCAGCTAGTAGCGGGAATTGCTCACGCACGAGCGGCGCGTGACCGTACAATACGCGCCGTCAATGGCCCGGAACTGCGCCCGCCGTCCGGGTGACGGCCATGCCGACGCGAAGGGCGGCCGCCGATCGGCGACCGCCCTCAACTGTGCGCCGGACGCTCAGGATTCGCCGTCGGCCCGCTTGCGGACGTGCAGCTGCCGGGCGGCCTCGGCGGTCGAACCGGAGACGGACGGGTAGACGGTGAAGGCGCTGGCCACCTGTTCGACCGTCAGATTGGCGTCCACCGCGAGCGCGATCGGGTGGATCAGCTCGCTGGCCCGCGGGGCGACGACCACGCCGCCGACCACGATGCCGGTGCCCGGGCGGCAGAACAGCTTCACGAAGCCGTCCCGGATGCCCTGCATCTTCGCCCGCGGGTTGCCGCGCAGCGGGAGCTTGACCACGACGGCGTCCATCTTGCCGCACTCCACGTCGGCCGCCGTGTAGCCGACGGTGGCGATCTCCGGGTCGGTGAAGACGTTGGAGGCCACGGTCTTGAGGTTCAGCGGCTGCACCGCGTCGCCGAGCGCGTGGTACATCGCGATCCGGCCCTGCATGGCCGCCACCGAGGCGAGCATGAAGACGCCGGTGCAGTCGCCCGCCGCGTACACGCCGGGGGCGGTGGTGCGGGAGACCCGGTCGACCTGGATCTGGCCCCAGTCGTTGAGCTTGACCCCGGCCTCCTCCAGGCCCATCTCGGAGGTGTTGGGGATCGAACCGACCGCCATCAGGCAGTGGGTGCCCTCGATCACCTTGCCGTCGGCCAGCATGACCTCGACCCGGTCGCCGATCCGCTTGACGCTCTCGGCCCGCGAGCGGCCCATGACGTTCATGCCGCGGCGGCGGAAGACGTCCTCCAGCACCTCGGCGGCGTCCGGGTCCTCGCCCGGCAGCACCCGGTCGCGGCTGGACACCAGGGTCACCTTGGAGCCGAGCGCCTGGTACGCGCCGGCGAACTCGGCGCCGGTCACACCGGAGCCGACCACGATCAGCTCGCGGGGCAGCTCCTCCAGGTCGTACACCTGGGTCCAGGTGAGGATCCGCTCGCCGTCCGGCTGGGCGTCCGGCAGCTCGCGCGGGTGGGCGCCGGTGGCGATCAGCACCGCGTCGGCGCGCAGCGACTGCACGGTGCCGTCGGGCGCGTCCACCAGCACCTCGCGGGAGCCGTCCACGGCCTGCCCGCCGGTGCCGAGCCGACCGCGGCCGCGCAGCACGGTGACGCCGGCCCGGGTGACGGACTGGGTGATGTCGTGGGACTGGGCGATCGCCAGGCGCTTCACACGGCGGTTGACCTTGCCCAGGTCCACGCCGATCACCCGGGCCGCCTGCTCGGCCGGCGGGGTGTCGTCCGCGACCAGGATGCCCAGCTCCTCGTACGAGCTGTCGAAGGTGGTCATCACCTCCGCGGTCGCGATCAGGGTCTTCGACGGAACGCAGTCCGTGAGCACCGCCGATCCGCCCAGACCGTCGGTGTCGACGACGGTCACCTCCGCGCCGAGCTGTGCGGCGACCAGGGCCGCCTCGTAGCCGCCGGGTCCGCCACCGATGATCACGATCCGAGTCACGCTCCCCATTGTCCCGCACGCCCGGAGCGCCGCCACGCCGGGGTCGGGGCTTCCGTACCTTCGTCCAGTCGCCACGGCCCGCCCGCCGCCCGGGCTACCCTGGCCCCCATGCCCCTTTACGCCGCGTATGCCACCAACCTCGATGCCCGGCAGATGACCCGCCGAGCCCCGCACTCCCCGCTGCGCGGCACGGGGTGGCTAACCGGCTGGCGGCTCACCTTCGGTGGCGAGCAGCTGGGTTGGGAGGGCTCGCTGGCCACCGTGGTCGAGGACGAGAAGGACCAGGTCTTCGTCTCGCTGTACGACGTCGCGCCGATGGACGAGGAGGGCCTGGACCGCTGGGAGGGCGTCCAGCTCGGCATCTACCGCAAGATCAAGCTGCGCGCGCAGACCCTGGACGGGGACATCCCGGTCTGGACGTACGTGCTCAACGACTACGAGGGCGGCCTGCCCGCGGCCCGCTACCTCGGCCTGGTCGCCGACGCCGCGGAGAGCGCCGGCGCCCCGCACGACTACGTGATGGACCTGCGCCGCCGCCCCTGCTGATCCGCCGCCCAGCCGCGCACGGTCTCCGCGAGCAC
Source organism: Kitasatospora sp. NPDC057512 (assembly GCF_042802135.1). Lineage (NCBI taxonomy): Bacteria > Bacillati > Actinomycetota > Actinomycetes > Kitasatosporales > Streptomycetaceae > Kitasatospora > Kitasatospora sp. NPDC057512. The sequence continues at coordinate 3,924 of NZ_JBHVET010000464.1, read as the reverse complement.
CCGCGCCACCGCCACGCGCCGGGCCGGGTCGGCGCGCACCCCGTACGTCAGCTCGACGTGCAGCCACGGCACCCCGAGCCCCGCCGCGAACACTCCGGCCACATTGGTGACGCCGGCCAGCCGCGCACCCGGCTCCCGCCAGGCCCGGCGGACCACGAGGCCCGCCCCGTCGAGCCCCGCGGCGGTCAGTTCGGCGGCCGGGCCCGGCCGCCCGGCGCCGCTGGAGACCACCGCGTCCCGCCCGGGCAGGCTGGCCGCGCCGAAGCCGTGCACCTGGATGCCGGGCAGGCCGCGCAGGGTGAGCGCCTCGACCACGGCGGCGAAGACGGTGTCACTGCGGTGCGCGACGTCCGAGGAGCCGTCCGCCCCGGCCCGGCGGTGCGCCCCGGCGAGCACCAGCACTCCGCCCGGCACGGCCCGGAACAGCTCCACCCCGAGCGCCTCGGTGCGGACGTCCGAGGCCGGGTGGGGCACCTGGACGGACCAGGCGGGGCGGACCGAGCGGTCCAGGTAGACCCGGCCCCAGCCGCGGCCGTCCCCGGCACCGGCGTCGTCGGCCTCGGCGATCTCGGTGACCCGGCGGCCGGTCACCGCCTCGGTGAACTCGGTGATCCGGTACCCGGCCCGGGCCAGCGCCCGTTCGGCGTCCCCGGTCCGGCCGTCCAGCGCGCCGAGCACGCCGTCGGCCACCGCCCGGCGCTGGGCCGCCCCCGGCACGGTGTACCGGCCGCTCGGGAGGAAGTCCGCGGTGAACGCGTCCACCCGGGCCGCCAGGTCCACCGGCGCGGGCCCGGACGGCGCCGGAGGCGGCGGGTACCGGCTGTCCGTGTTCCCCATGGCGGTCGACCCCGTCCTGCGTACCCCGCCGGGGCCGTGCACCGGGCCGGCGTCGAAGGATCGGCCCCCTCGGCCCGCTCGGGCCCCGACCGTCACCGTACCGCCGCCGGCCCCGGACCGGCCTTCCGGGAAACGGACCACGACGGCACGCGCACGAAGCGACCGCCCGGAGGGAAAGGCCCGGCGCGGCACCCGGGTTGTGTGCGATCCGACGGCCCGCTCACCCGAAAAGCGCCACCGAGCTGTGTTTTCGGGTCAACCGGGTAACGATCCGGCATGCCGCGGCCGAATTTCTACGCGCGTAGCCGAAACCCGTCTATCCTCTGACCCGTGAACGCTTCTCCTCAGTCGGTCGTCTCCGCCGACCCCTACGCCGCCGCCCAGGCCGCCGCCGAGCGCCTGCGCGAGCTGACCGGTGCCGAGCGGCACGACGTCGCCCTGGTGATGGGCTCCGGCTGGGTGCCGGCCGCCGACGCCCTGGGCGAGACCGTGGCCGAGTTCCCGGTCACCGAGCTCCCGGGCTTCCCCGCCCCCGCCGTCGCCGGCCACGCCGGCACGATCCGTTCGGTGAAGATCGGCGACAAGCGCGCCCTGATCTTCCTCGGCCGCAACCACTACTACGAGGGCCACGGCGTGGCCACCGTCGTCCACGGCGTGCGCACCGCCGCCGCGGCCGGCTGCGGCATCATCGTGCTGACCAACGGCTGTGGCGGCCTGCGCCAGGGCTGGACCCCGGGTCAGCCGGTCCTGATCAGCGACCACATCAACCTGACGGCGGACTCCCCGATCGTCGGCGCGAACTTCGTCGACCTCACCGACCTGTACTCCAAGCGCCTGCGCGAGCTCTGCCGCGAGATCGACCCGTCCCTGGACGAGGCCGTCTACGTCCAGTTCCGCGGCCCGCACTACGAGACCCCGGCCGAGGTCAACATGGCCCGGGTGATCGGCGGCGAGCTGGTCGGCATGTCCACCACCCTGGAGGCCATCGCCGCCCGCGAGGCCGGCAGCGAGGTGCTCGGCATCTCCCTGGTCACCAACCTGGCCGCCGGCATGACCGGCGAGCCGCTCAACCACGCCGAGGTGCTGGAGGCCGGCAAGGCCTCCGCCGAGCGCATGGGCGAGCTGCTGGCGAAGGTCCTTGAGCGGATCTGACGCCCGGCAGGCGCAGAATCATGACTGACGGGGCCCACGGGCGGCGTGATCCGCTGATCACGCCCTCCCGTGGGCCCCGTCCGCATGCGCGACCCCCTTCCTTGCGGAACCCTCCGGTCCCGGCGGAACCCTCCCGACCCGCAGCGGAACCTCCGGCCGACACCCCGACGCACGTCCCCATGGAGCTGGCATGACGCAGGCACCCACCACCGACCTCCTCACCCGGGCCCGGACCTGGCTGGCCGAGGACCCCGACCCGCAGACCCGCGAGGAGCTCGCCGCCCTGCTGGCCCGGGCCGAGGCCCCGGAGGTCGAGACCGACGGCAAGCTCGCCTGGGCGGAGCTCGCCGAGCGCTTCTCCGACCGGCTCCAGTTCGGCACCGCCGGCCTGCGCGGCGAACTCGGCGCCGGCCCGATGCGGATGAACCGCGCCGTGGTGATCCGGGCCGCCGCCGGCCTGGTCGCGTACGTCAAGCAGCAGGGCCTGGGCGACCTGGTCGTCATCGGCTACGACGCCCGCCACAAGTCGTACGACTTCGCCCGCGACACCGCGGCCGTGGTGGTCGGCGCCGGCCTGCGCGCCGCGCTGCTGCCGCGCCCGCTGCCGACCCCGGTGCTCGCCTTCGCCGTCCGCCACCTGGGCGCGGCCGCCGGCGTCACCGTCACCGCCAGCCACAACCCGCCGCAGGACAACGGCTACAAGGTCTACCTGGGCGACGGCTCGCAGATCGTCCCGCCGGCCGACGCCGGGATCGCCGCCAGGATCGACGCGATCGGCTCGCTGGACGACGTCCCGCGCGCCGCGTCGGGCTGGGAGGTGCTCGGCGAGGAGGTCGTCGAGGCCTACCTGGACCGGGCCGTCTCCATCGTCGACGAGCACGGCCCGCGCGACCTGGAGGTGGTCTACACCCCGATGCACGGCGTCGGCCGCGACACCCTGGTCGCCGCGTTCCGCCGGGCCGGCTTCCCCGCTCCCACCGTGGTCGCCGAGCAGGCCGAGCCCGACCCGGACTTCCCGACCGTGGCCTTCCCCAACCCGGAGGAGCCGGGGGCGATGGACCTCGCCTTCCGCACCGCCGCCACCGTCGGCCCGGACATCGTGATCGCCAACGACCCGGACGCCGACCGCTGCGCGGTGGCCGTCCCCGTCAACGGCAACGCGGCCGGGAGCGGCAACGGCACCTCCGGCTGGCGGATGCTGCGCGGCGACGAGGTCGGCGCGCTGCTCGGCTCGGCCCTGGTCGCGAAGAAGGCCGAGGGCACCTTCGCCACCACCATCGTCTCCGCCACCCTGCTCGGCCGGATCGCCGAGGCCGCGGGCCTGGGCTACGCCGAGACGCTGACCGGCTTCAAGTGGATCTCCCGCGCCCAGGGCCTGCGCTACGGCTACGAGGAGGCGCTCGGCTACTGCGTCGACCCGCAGGGCGTCCGGGACAAGGACGGCATCACCGCCGCCCTGCTGGTCGCCGAGCTGGCCGCCACCCTCAAGAAGTCCGGCCGCACCCTGTCCGACCTGCTGGACGACCTGGCGCTGGAGCACGGCCTGCACGCCACCGACCAGCTCTCCGTCCGGGTCCAGGACCTCTCGCTGATCGCCGACGCCATGCGCCGCCTGCGCGAGCAGCCGCCGACCGTGCTGGCCGGGCTCCGGGTGACCCGCGCCGACGACCTGTCGGCCGGCTCCGCCGAGCTGCCGCCCACCGACGGCCTGCGCTACTACCTGGCCGGCGAGGGCGTCCGCTCCGCCCGCATCGTGGTCCGCCCCTCCGGCACCGAGCCCAAGCTCAAGTGCTACCTGGAGGTCGTCCTCCCGGTCGCCTCGGCCGCCGACCTGGCCCCGGCCCGCGAGCGCGCCGCCGCCCTGCTCGCCACCGTCAAGCAGGACCTCGCCGACGCGGCCGGCATCACCGCCTGATCCCCGCGCACACGTGGAGC
>NZ_JBHVET010000463.1:0-6952 GCF_042802135.1 Kitasatospora sp. NPDC057512 | reverse complement strand
CGACGGTGAGCGGACCACCGTCGCCCCCGCTGTGTGACGCCTGACGATACGTCAATTTTCCTTTCCGTGCAGCTTCCGTGGCGATTCGAGGCGCACGGGATGGCGGACGGGACGGCGGGCGGGACGGCGCACGCGATGGCGGACGGGATGACGGAGGGGATGGCCGGGCGTGGAGCGCGGGGCCTGGTAGCACCGACGGTGGCCCCCGTACACCCAGAAAACTCGACCATCGCGGTGGCAGCGGACAACCCCCGGGAACGGCAGTGCACTTGGTTCCGGGGCGAAGCTCCGGATCCGTAGCGTCCTCGGCATGACGTTACTGACGCGAACCCCGCCGAGCGCCGTCCGGCGGCGCGGCCTGCTGGTCTACCTGGTACTCGCCTACGCCGGGATGTGGGCGGCGATGACGCCGCTGCTCGCCGACGGCTACCGGCGCACCGACGCCCGGGAAGGGGTCGGCGCGCCGGAGCAGATCTGCATCGCGGCCGCCATGCTGGCCCCGGCGCTGGCGGCGCTGCTGGTGGTCCGCTTCGTCGAGCGGGGCGGGGTGCGGGAGGCGCTCGCACTGCGCCGGCCGCGGCCCCGGGCCCGTGCGGTCCGGGCCTGCCTGCTGCCGCTCGGGGTGCTCGGCGGGCTGACGACCGCGACGCTGGCACTCGGCGCGCTGGCGGGCAGCTACCCGTTCGCCGGCTTCGGCTCGCTGGACGCGGGGCGGATCGCATCGTGGGCGGTCCAGGGACTGATCGGGATGGTGCTCTCGCTGCCGCTGTTCTTCGGTGAGGAGATCGGCTGGCAGGGCTTCCTCTTCCCCCGGTTGCTGCTGCTCGGCCGGCGAGAGGGCGGAGGCGAGGGCGCCGGTGGCGGGGTGGTGCTGGTCCGGGCGTACCTGCTCGCGGGGACGGCCTTCGCGCTCTGGCACCTGCCGACGCTGCTGATGGGCGGCCAGTACCCGGGACGGCCCTGGTACCTGGCGGTGCCCGCGCTGACGGTGAGCTGCGTGCTCGTCCTGCCGGTCTTCACCTGGCTGAGGCTGCGCTCGGGGTCGGTGGTCCCGGCGGTGCTGGCGCACGCCTTCACGAGCAGCGTGAGCGTGTCGATGGTCCGGGAGTTCGCGGACCCGGCTGCCGAGCTGGACCCGCTCACCATGTCGCTGGCGGGCTGGCCCGGCTGGGTCGTCCTCGGCGGGTTCGTGGCCTTCCTCGCCTCCACCGGGCGCCTGCGACCGGACCGGTACGGGCAGGGGTGACGCGCGCCGACTGTTCGCCCGTCGCCCGTCGCCCGTCGCCCGTCGCCCGTCAGCCGCTCGCCGGGGCCAGGTCCTTGCGGATCTCGTCCAGGATCAGCCCGGCCCCGGTGTAGCCGATGCCGAGCATCCACAGGTTGTCGTCCACCCGGAACACCCGCCCGTTGCGCACGGCGTCCAGGTTCTTCCAGAGCGCCCCCTCGGTGATCTTCCCCTGGTCGGACTTGGCCGCGTCCCCGTACACCGTGTAGAAGATGACGTCGGCCGCGGCCTGGTCCACCTGTTCGGGGCTGATCTCCATCGAGAAACCGGGCTTGTCCTGGTTGGCGGGCCGCCCGAGCCCGAGCTCCTTGAACAGCGAGCCGACGAAGGTGTCGTTCAGGTAGAGCCTGGTCGGCGCGCCCGCCAGGAAGCGGGCCATCTCGACCCGGGTGGCCGCCGCCCTGGCCGGTCCGCCGAGCGCGGTGACCAGGTCCCGCAGCTTCGCCCGGTAGGCCGCGTCCGCCGCGTCGGCCTCGGTCTGGCGGCCCAGCGCCTCGGCGTGCAGGCGGACGTTCTCCTTCCAGGCCGGCCCGGTGGTGTTGGAGAGCACCGTCGGCGCGATCTTCGACAGTTCGTCGTACCGCTTGTTGTCGCGGACCTGGTTGCTCAGGATGAGGTCCGGCCGCAGTGCCGCGATCGTCTCCAGACTGGGCTGGCCGATGGCCCCGACGGGCCTCGTCCCGGACAGCCGTTCGGCGGGCAGGTAGGCGGGGAACGGGGCGCCCGCGGTGACGGTGGTGGCGCCGACCGGGCTGAGCCCGAGGGTGAGCACCGAGTCCAGTGCGTCGGTGTCCAGGGCCACCACCCGGCTCGCCCGGTCCGGCACGGTGCTCTCGCCGCGCGCGTGCCGGACCGTCCGGGTGCCGCCTGAGCCGGATGAGCCGCCACCGGATGAACCACCGGATGAACCGCCGGACGAACCGGAGCCGGACGGACCGCGACCGGACGAACCGTCGCCCGGCGCCGGGGAGTCGGACCCGCACGCGGCGAGCACGAGCCCCGGGGCGAGCCCGGCGGCGAGGCCGAGAGCGGCGCGGCGGTTGAGCGGTCGGGCCATCGGCGGCACCTCCAACGTACGGGCAGGGCGCGGAAATCCCTGCCCGCGCCGTCGCCAGGTTACGCCTCGGAACCGTTCTCCCGTCGCTGGCGCAGGAGTTCGAGGTACTCGACGTGCACTCGCCGGTCCATCGCGAGGGCGAACTGGGCGTCCGCGACGGTGCGCGCCAGCGGCCGCACCCGCAGGATGCGCTCGGTGAGCCGGGCCGCCTCGCCGGGCGGCAGCGGGGTGTCGGCGGCCAGCGCGCTGAGCAGGTGCTCGCTGACCACCTCGATGAAGATCTCGGCGATGGCGTCCACGTGCTCCCGGGTGCGCCGACTGGCCTCCAGCACCGCCGAGAGCGGCACCCCCTCCGCCACCAGTTCGGTGGTGGCGTCCATCAGCCGGCGGCTGACGTGGGTGATGCCGTCCTCCTCGACGGTGATGTAGCCCTGGGCGATCGACTCGGCGGTGTTCTCCTCGGTCAGCTGGTCGCCGAAGGCGGTCTTCAGCTCGTCCCAGTCCAGGCGCACCGGGGTCTCGTCGGACCACGGCGCGGCGATCGCCGCCTCCAGCCCGATCAGTTCGGCGACGTCCCGCCCGCTCTCGCCGGCGCCGATCAGCTCGGCGATGCCGCCCAGGGTGTGGCCGCGTTCGAGCAGTTCGCCGATCATCCGCAGCCGGGCCAGGTGCTCCTCGCCGTACCAGGCGATGCGGCCCTCCTTGCGGGGCGGCTGAAGCAGTTTGCGCTCGCGGTAGAAGCGCAGGGTGCGGGTGGTGATGCCGGCGGCCTCGGCCAGTTCCTCCACCCGGTACTCGCGTTTTCTGTCGCCCGCAGCAGCTCTGACCTTGTCCACGGCGATCAGCATAGGTCCGTCGGCCCGGAGGGTTCCCCGAACCGGAGCGGTCGTGCTTCTTCCATCCGGTGTCAGCAAGGGCTACCCTGCCAACCATGCCAGTGATTACTGGCGCGATTGGCGGGGTCCCGGAGGCGGACCCCGGGAGGATCCGGAGGCGGGCCCCAGGAGGTTCCGGGGCACGCTCGCCGGGAGAGCGCGACGATCACCGTCCCACCCTCAGGAGGTTGCCGCATGGCATCCAGCAGCAAGCGCCCCCGCTCCGGCGCGTCCGCGGCGACCGGCACCGCCGCGGCGCAGGAGTCCGTCCCGCACGTCCGGGTGGCGGTGATCGGTTCCGGCTTCGGCGGACTCGGCGCCGCGGTCCGGCTGCGCCGTGCCGGGATCACCGACTTCGTGGTCCTGGAGCGGGCGGACTCGGTCGGCGGCACCTGGCGCGACAACAGCTACCCCGGCTGCGCCTGCGACGTGCCCTCGCACCTCTACTCCTTCTCCTTCGCGCCCAACCCCGACTGGCCGCGCAGCTTCTCCGGCCAGCCGGACATCCGCGCCTACCTGGAGAAGGTCGCCACCGTCTTCGGCCTCCGCCCCCACCTTCGCTTCAACGCCGAGGTGTTGGAAGCGCGTTGGGAGGCCGAGCAGACCCGCTGGCAGATCACCACCTCGGCCGGCCGGTGGACCGCCGACGCCATCGTCTCCGCCGCCGGACCGCTCGCCGACCCACAGATCCCCGACCTGCCCGGGCTGAGCGACTTCCCCGGCAAGGTGTTCCACTCCTCCCGCTGGGACCACGACTTCGACCTGACCGGCAAGCGCGTCGCGATGGTCGGCACCGGGGCCTCCGCCGCCCAGATCATCCCGTCGATCCAGCCCAGGGTCGGCAGGCTGACGGTCTTCCAGCGCACCCCGGCCTGGGTGCTGCCGCGCCGCGACCGCGAGATCAGCCAGCTGGAGAAGTGGCTGCACGGCCGGCTGCCGGTCACCGCGAAGATCCGCCGCGGCACCCTGTTCGCCCTCCGCGAGCTCCAGGTGGACGCCTTCGTGCGCCGTCCGGGACTGCTGCGCCTGGTCCAGCAGCTCGCCGAACGCCACATCGCCCAGGGCGTCCCCGACCCGGCGCTGCGCGCCAGGCTCACCCCGGACTACCGGATCGGCTGCAAGCGCATCCTGCTCAGCAACACCTACTACCCGGCGCTCGCCGCGGCCAACACCGAGGTCGTCTCCTCCGGTCTGCGCGAACTGCGCGGCTCCACGCTGGTCGCGGCCGACGGCAGTGAGCACGAGGTGGACGCCATCGTCTTCGGCACCGGCTTCCACGTCACCGACATGCCCATCGGCGCCCGGGTGTTCGGCGCCAACGGCACCAGCCTGGCGGAGGAGTGGAAGGACGGCATGGAGGCGCTGCGCGGCTCGACCGTGCACGGCTTCCCGAACCTCTTCTTCGTCATCGGGCCCAACACCGGTCTCGGCAACAGCTCGATGATCCTGATGATCGAGTCCCAACTGAACTACATGATCGACGCGTTGACCACGCTCGGCTCGATCGGCGCCGCCGCGATGCAGCCCACCGCGCGCGCCCAGCGGCAGTGGAACCTCGAACTCCAGCACCGGATGGACCGTACCGTCTGGACCACCGGCGGCTGCCTCAGCTGGTACCTCGACCCGAGCGGCCGGAACACCGTGCTCTGGCCCGGCTCCACCACCTCGTTCCGCCGGGCCACCCGCAGGGTCGACCTCGGCGAGTACGAGCTGATCATGCGCGCCGCACCGGCGGCCGCCCGCGCTGTCCAGGAGGTCTCCGCGTGAACGGCGTCCGGCTGCCCGAGGAGTACGAACCGCCCGTTCCGGTGGAGGAGTTGAGCGTACGGTCGGCGGACGGCATCCGGCTGCACGTCGAGGTGCACGGCCGGTCCGACGCACCCACCGTGGTGCTCGCCCACGGCTGGACCTGCTCGACCGCCTTCTGGGCCCCGGTGATCCGCCTGCTGGCCGACCGCTACCGGGTGGTGGCCTACGACCAGCGCGGCCACGGACACAGCGAGATCCCGCCGAGCCGGGCCCGCTACTCGACCAGGGCGCTGGCCGAGGACCTGTCCGCCGTGCTCGCGCGGACCGTGCCGGCGGGCGAACGGGCCGTGCTCGCCGGGCACAGCATGGGCGGGATGACGATCATGGCCGCCGGTGGCCGTCCCGAGGTCGCCGAGCGCACCGCCGCGGCCGTCCTGATCTCCACCGGGCCGGGCGAGCTGGTGGCCGAACTCACCGTCCTGCCACCGGCCGTACGCGCCCGGGGCCTGCGGCGCTTCCTGCACCGGCAGTTGCTGCGCTCCCGGCTGCCGCTCGGGCCGGTCTCGCCGGTCAGCCGGGCGGCGCTCAAGTACGCGACCATGGGCGCCGGTTCGCCCGCCGGCCAGGTCGAGGCTACGGCCCGGATCGTGCACGCCTGCCCGACCGCCGTCCGCGCCAACTGGGCCGCGGTGCTGGACCGGCTGGACGTCCACGCCGGGCTTGCCCGGCTCGCCGCGCCCACGGCGGTGGTGGTCGGCACCGACGACCGGCTGACCCCGCCGGTGCACGCGCACCGGATGGTCGCCGAACTCCAGGACGCGCAGGGGTTGTTGCTGCTGCCCGGGGTCGGCCACATGTCGCCGCTGGAGCGCCCGGCGGAGGTCGCCGCCGAGATCCACCGGATGGCCTCGGGGTACCTGACGGCCGCGCCCGCCGCCGCGCCTGCCACCGCCGCCGCGCCCGTCACCGCTGCCGCGCCCGCCGGCGCCGTTCCCGCTTCCACCGACGAGAGGACCGCTGTCGCATGAACGCCATCCCGCCGTTGTCCGAGCAGGTCGTCGTCGTCACCGGGGCCGCGCGCGGCGTCGGCGCGTCGCTGGCCCGCAAACTCGCCCGGCGCGGGGCCAAGGTGGCCCTGCTGGGGCTGGAGCCGGAGGAGCTGAAGGCCGTCGCCGCGCAGTGCGGCCCGTCCGCGACCAGCTGGGAGGTGGACGTCACCGACCTCGACGCGCTGGAGGACACCGCGCGGCGGATCAAGGAGCACTACGGGCGGGTCGACACCGTCGTCGCCAATGCCGGGATCGCCCTCGGCGGGCCACTGGCCGACAGCGACCACCGGGCGTTCAGCCGGGTCATCGAGGTCAACCTGCTCGGCAGCGTGGCCACCGCCCGGGCCTTCCTGCCGGCGCTCGCCGAGAGCCGCGGGTACCTGCTCCAGATCGCCTCGCTCGCCGCGCTGACCCCCGCGCCGCTGATGAGCGCGTACTGCGCCAGCAAGTCCGGGGTGGAGGCCTTCGCCCACTCGATCCGCGCCGAGGTGGCCTACCAGGGGGTCAAGGTCGGTGTCGGGTACCTGAGTTGGACCGACACCGACATGGTGCGCGGAGCTGACGAGGACGCCGTGCTGAAGCAGATGCGCTCCCGGCTGCCGTGGCCGGCGAACAAGACGTATCCGCTGGAGCCCGCGGTGGACCGGATCGTCGCCGGGATCGCCCGCCGGTCCGCCCACGTCTACGCCCAGGCCTGGCTGCGCGGGATGCAACCGGTCCGCTGGTTGCTACCCAGCCTGATCGCGGTGGTCGGCTCCCGGGACGTGGCCCGGCTCGCCCCCCAGCTCGCCGCCACCGCCGCCAGTCGCCTGCGCGCCGTCGGCGCCGGGGGCGCGGCGGACACGGCGGTCCGGGGGAGCCGGAGCGGCGGGGCGGGCGACTGACGGGCGAAAGCCGGCAGCGGACGACTGACGGCCGACAGCGGACAGCTGACGGA
>NZ_JBHVET010000462.1:0-6976 GCF_042802135.1 Kitasatospora sp. NPDC057512 | reverse complement strand
CACCTGTTCCTCTCCGCCGAGTACGCCGGCTTCGCCGATCTCCGGACGGCGGTGGCGAGTTGGTGGGACCTCCCGGCGATCGAGGCGCAGTACGCGGCCTTCGCCGACGCCTGGCACCCGGCCGCCGAGGAGCGGCGCGACCGGTCGCCGGTCGACCCGGCCGAGGCGTTCCGCGCGTACGTGCCGATGCTCACCCAGTGGCGCCGCCTGCCGTACCTGGACCCGGGGCTGCCCGCTCAGCTGCTGCCCGCCGACTGGAACGCGGTGCCGGCCCGCGCGGTGTTCACCGAGTTGCACGGACTGCTCGCCGAGCCCAGTCTTCGGTACGTCGAGAAGGTCACCGGACTGTCCCGCCCCCAGGTGTGTCCGGCCAGCCAGGAGCCGCAATGACCGACCCCGTCCCCGCCCCCGCCGACCTGCTGATCCGCGCCGCCGCCGTGCACACCCTGGTGCCCGGCGAGCCGCCCCGCCGGGCGGTCGCCGTCACCGGCGGCCGGATCACCGCCCTGTCCCCCGCGCCCGACGGCCTGGACGCATTGATCGGCCCGGCCACCGAGGTGGTGGACGCCCCGGGCTCGACGGTGCTGCCCGCCTTCGACGACACCCACGCCCATCTGGTCATGGCCGGGCACAGCGTCCACGGCGTGCCCGTCCACCGGGCCCACGACCTCGCCGGGTTCCTCACCCTGATCCGCGAGCGCGCCGCCCGCACCCCCGCCGGGGAGTGGATCCACACCACGGTCAACTGGCAGGAGGTGCTGCTGGCCGAGCAACGGCTGCCCACCACCGGGGAGTTGGACGCGGCCACCGCGGACCACCCGGTCCTGGTGCGCCGCGGCGCGTACAACATGGTGCTCAACTCGGCCGCGCTGCGGCTGGCCGGGATCACCGAGGCCACCGAGGCACCGCCCGGCGGTGTGATCGAGCGCGACGAGCACGGTCGGCTCACCGGCCGGCTGGTCGACCGGGCGGTCGAGCTGGTCGAGCGGGTGCTGCCGCGCCCCACCCTCGCGGAGCGGATCGAGGGCCTGCGCGCCGCCTCCGCCGACTTCGCCGCCACCGGCATCGGCACCGTGCGCGACTGCCTGGTCCCGGTCGAGGACCTGGAGGTGCTGGACGCCGCGCGGGCCGGGGGCGCCCTGGCCGTCCGGGTCCGGGCGCTGGTCTCCGGCTTCGCCGCCCGTACGCCGGAGCAGGTGGACGCACTGCTGGAACGGATGGACGACTGGCGCGCGAGCAGCCGGGACGACGGGCGACTGAGTCTGTGGGGCGTCAAGTTCGGCATCGACGGCGGTTTCGAGGCGGGCGCCGTGGAGGAGCCCTACCGGGGGCGGCCGTGCTACCACGGCCGGCTGCTCTGGGAGCCGGCCGAGCTGCTCGCGGCGGTGGACCGGGTGGTCGGGCGGGGCTGGCGGGTCGGCGTGCACGCCTGGGGCGACCGCGGGCTGCGGGTCCTGCTGGACGTCTTCGAGCAGGTGGCCGAGCGCCGCCCCGGCCTGCCGCCCGGCACCCTGGTGGTCGAGCACGGCGGCCTGGCCCGCCCCGAACAGCGGGCCCGGGCGATCGCCCTCGGCGTCCCGGTGACGGTCCAGCACCCGCTGCTGCACGACGGCGCGCTCACCCAGCAGCGGGCCTGGGGCGAGGAGCGCACCGCCGCGCTCTTCCCGCTGCGCGAGTGGCTGGACGAGGGCGCGCTGATCACCGGGGGCTCGGACTTCCCGGTCGGCCCGTACGGCGCGATGGTGTCGGTCTGGGGCATGACCACCCGGGGCACCACGGCCGGGGTGGTCGGCCCGGAGCACGTGATCAGCCGGGCCGAGGCGGTCGCCCTGCACACCGTGAACGCGGCCCGGCTGACCGGCGAGAGCGCGGTGCGCGGCAGCCTGCGGCCGGGGGCGTTCGCCGACCTCACGGTGTGGCCGGTCGATCCGCTGGACTGCCCGGTGGACGTGCTGCGCGACCTTCGACCCACCCGTACGGTGGTCGACGGCCGCACCACGCACCGGAGTTGACGAGTCGTCAGACCGCCGCGAGTTCCCGCAGGTCGATGCCGCGGTGCAGCGCGCGCAGGTCCTCGTGCAGCGTGGACGGCGGAACGGCGAGCACCCCGCAGCGGGCCCGGGTCAGGCACTGCCGGGTGACCGACCGGCGCGTCAGCCCGCGCAGCCTGGCCCGCAGGCCGCCCTGCTCACCGGTGCTGACCACCAGCAGGTCGCCCGGACGGTCGGCGAGCCCGGTCAGCACCGTCGCGGCATCGCCGCGCACGACCAGCGGCCGCACCGGCACGCCGACCGGCAGACCGCCGAAGGCCTGCTCCAGCGCGCCCGCCAGCCGCGCCTCGGCGAGCTCCTGCCAGGCGCGCAGCAGCGGCGGGCACGGCCGGGCCCGGTAGTTGCGCTCGCCGCCGACCGGCGTCCAGGCGAGCACCGGCACCAGGACCGCCTGTCGGACCCGGGCCTCCTCGGCCGCCCGGTGCAGGGCGGTCAGGCTGTGCAGGGAACCGCTGACTCCGACGATGACGCGGGCGCCGTCCGACATGATCCTTCGCTTTCCGATGTCAAAACTCTTCAATGTCTGCGATTAGGTTGCCATACTCCCGATTTAGCCTGCAAATCGAAGGCATTCACTGAATATCACCGTGTATCGCTCGGTATACCCATGCCCTGGGCGCAATATTCGAGCATCTGTTCGAACAAGGGCGTACGCTGGCCCCATGCACGGCACCGTCCACCTCCAGCCCTCGCTGTTCGACGACACGGACCGCGGCGGCGTCCGCCTCGGCCCGCTCGACGGCCTGCGGCGGCAGCCGCTCGGCGACGGCGCCTGGCTGGACCTGCTCCCGGGCTGGCTGCACGGGGCGGACGAGCTGTTCGAACAGCTGGCCGCCACCGTGCCCTGGCGCGCCGAACGCCGCGAGATGTACGAGCGGACGGTCGACGTCCCGCGCCTGCTGGCCTCCTACCCGGCGCACGCCGAACCGCCGCACCCGGTGCTCGGCCTGGCCCGGGCCGCCCTGAGCGACCACTACGCGCGGGAGCTGGGCGAGCCGTTCCGCACCCTCGGACTCTGCTACTACCGGGACGGCCGGGACAGCGTGGCCTGGCACGGCGACCGGATCGGGCGCGGCGCCCGCGAGGACACCATGGTGGCGATCCTCTCCGTCGGCGAGCCGCGCACCCTGGCACTGCGACCCCGGTCCGGTGGCACGACCGTCGTCCGCCACCCGCTCGGCCACGGGGACCTGGTGGTGATGGGCGGCTCCTGCCAGCGCACCTGGGAGCACGCGGTCCCCAAGACGGCCCGCCCGGTGGGCCCGCGGATCAGCGTCCAGTTCCGGCCGCACGGGGTGTCCTAGGAATCCTCGCCGGGGACGCCCGCTTGCCGCGCACCCGCCGGGCGCGGAGGCTGGCGGGTGGGGCCGTTGCTCCGGGCGCCGTACAGCCAGGCGCCGGACAGCCAGGCGCCGGACACCGGGCCCGCCGGGAGGACCGCATGCCGAAGCCGGGCAACTACCGCGCCGGGGTCCCGTGCTGGGTCGTGCTCACGACGCCGGACACCGCACGGGCGCAGGCCTTCTACGGCGCGCTGTTCGACTGGGAGTTCGTCCCGACCGGCCCCGCCGAGGCGGTGGCCACCCGGTACGGCGCCCAGGTCGCCGCCGTCGAACGGGCCCGGCCGACCGACCCGCCCGCCGCCTGGACCACCTTCCTCGCCTGCCCCGACCCGCTGCGCACCGCCGCCGCCGTCCGGGCCGCCGGCGGCCGCCTCGCCCGCGAACCGTACGAGGTGCCCGAGCAGGGCCGCGCCGCGCTCGCCGTCGACCCGCTCGGCGCCCGCTTCGGGCTCTGGCGGGCCGGCACCATCGACGGCGCCGGCCTGGTCGACGAACCGGGCGCGTTCGCCTGGAACGAGCACCTCTCCCCCGACCCCGACGCCGCCCGGGCCTTCTACCGCCGGGTCGTCGGCTACACCTACGACCGGCCGCGGGCGGGCCACACCCTCGCCCGGGTGGCCGGCCTGCCCGCGTGCAGCATCGGCCCCTCCGGCGCCGGTCCGGAGGCGGGCGCGCGCTGGCTGGTCCACTTCGCGACCGAGGACACCGACCGCACGGCCGACCGGCTGCGCACCCTCGGCGGCACCGTCGTCACCGGTCCGGCGCCGGGGCCGTTCGGCCGCACCGCGCTGGTCCGGGACGACGCCGGCGCGGAGTTCGTGCTGGTCGCCGTCCCGGCCCGCGACTCCGCGGCCGCGGCCTGAACCCGGGTCGCCGGGGCTGCCGCCCTTCACCCGGGGAGTCGGCGAGACCCGAGCCGTCCCGTCAACTTGCCTGTATGGCAAGACGATTCAGTGCGACATCGCCACCCGAGGGCGACCGGGCCCGCCGACCCGGCCGTCCGTTGCGCCCGCTACCGTGCTGATATGAGTTCCTTCCTGCGCGCGTACCTGGTCGACCCCGCGGAGCTCCGCGCCCGCGTCGGCAGCGGCGACGACGGAGCGGTCGACGAGGCCCTCGCGTACTTCGGCCCGTCCCTGGACAGGTCCGACGAGCACTTCGCCGACGAGATCGCGCAGGGCGCCCCGACCGCTCGGGAGGCGCTGCGCGCCGTGGTGCACGGCGGGCCCTTCTCCGGGAGCGAGGACCACGCCTTCCAGTACGGCTACGCGTACCGGCGGCTGTGCTGGCTGGTCGGGCAGCCCCTGGAGGTCGACTCCTTCGGCCCGTTCCGGGGCAACTGGCTGGAGGTGGTCGACGACGGCCTGAAGGCGTACGGGATCACCGCCGTCTCGGTCGCGGAGTTCCAGTACGGCGGCGGCCTTCCCGCCGGACTGCCCTTCTGCGCGGTGCCGTCCTGCGGCACCTGGTCGGCCGAGGACTGCGGGGAGGCGCTGGACCGGTTCGACCGGGCCGGACGCGAGGGCCGAGCCCCCGTACCGGAGCGCGAGGTGGCCGAGGCCGTCGCGGAGGTCGTCGGCTGGCTGCGGATCGCACGGAGCCGGAAGGGCGCCGACATCGTCGGCTTCGTCTCCTGAGCCGACCGGTGCCCACGCCCGGAACGACCGCGGGAGTCCCACACGACGACGGGAGTCCCGCACGACGACGGGACTCCCGGCCGCTCCGCACGCGCGGGCGAGTCAGTCCTTCACCGCACCGGCCAGCCCGGAGACCAGCTTGCGCTGCACCGCGATGAAGAAGATCAGCACCGGCACGGTCATCAGCGTGGACGCCGCCATGATGCCGCCCCAGTCGTTCTCGTCCGGCTTGAAGAAGACCAGCAGCGCCGAGGGCAGCGTCTGGTTCTGGGTGGCGCTGATGATGAAGGTCTTGGCGAAGACGAAGTCGTTCCACGCCGCGATGAAGGAGAACACGCTGGTCGCGGCGAGGCCCGGCGCCACCAGCGGCAGCAGGATCCGCCACAGGATGCGGGTCCGGCCGGCCCCGTCGATCTGCGCCGCCTCCTCGATCGAGACCGGGACGGCCGCGACGAAGCCGCGCATCATCCAGATCCCGAACGGCAGCGAGAACGCCAGCTGCACCAGCACCAGCGAGGCCAGGGTGTTCAGCCCGACGCCCGGGGCGAACCGGCCGGCGTCGCGGAACATGAAGAACAGCGGGATGGTCAGCGCCTCGACCGGGATCATCTGGGCGATCAGGAACATCACCATGATGGTGGTGCGGAACCTGAACCGGAACCTGGTCACGGCCACCGCCGCCAGGAAGACCACGATCGCCGACAGCACCACCACCGACAGCGCGACCACCAGGCTGTTCCCGAAGTAGCGGGCGAAGCCGTCCACGCTGAGCACCTGACGGAAGCTCTCCAGCGTGGGGTGGGCGGTCCACGGCCTGGGGTCGAGCGACTGGATCTCGCCCTTGGGCTTGAAGGCCGAGAGCACCATCCAGAAGATCGGGAAGGCGGTGACCACGGCCAGCACGATCGCGCCGCTGTTGGCGGCCAGCCGCCACCGGCCGCGGGTGTTCCGACCCCGGGTCGTCCGGGGGCCGCCGGTGTTCCGGGCCGGCCTCGCGGCCGGGGAGTTCACCGGGGATTTCGCCGGGGAGTTCGCCGGGCTCACAGTTCGTTCCCCGTCCGTCGCAGGGTGCGGATGTACAGGACCGTCGGGATCACCAGGATCAGCAGCATGATCACGCCGATCGCCGCGCCCAGCCCGTACTGCGAGGAGGCGAACGCCTTCTGGTACGCGTACACGTTGAGCACGAGGTTCTGGCCGGCGATGCCGCCGCCCTCGGTCATCACGTAGATCTGGGTGAAGACCTTGAAGTCCCAGATCACCGACTGGATCACCACGATGGTCAGGATCGGGCGCAGCATCGGTGCGGTGATCCGGCGGAAGGTGGTCCAGGTGTTGGCGCCGTCCAGGGCGGCCGCCTCCATGATCTCCTCCGGGATGGCCCGGATGCCCGCGTAGAGGGTGACCATCACGAACGGGTAGGAGTGCCACACCACCACGGCGCCGACGATCAGGAACGCCGTCCACTTGTCGTAGAACCAGTTGAACTCGTGGAAGCCGGAGAGTCCGAGCCCCTCCAGGGTGTGGTTGACCAGGCCCAGGTTGGTGTCGAACAGGAAGCTCCACACCGTCGAACCGGTCATCGCCGGCGCCGCCCAGGCGGCCATCGCCGCGGTGGTCAGCAGCAGCCGGGGCCACCGGCCGACCTTGGTGAGCAGCACCGCGAGGGTGGCGCCGACGGCCAGGGTGGCGACCACGCAGAACGCCGCGAAGCCGATGGTCTGGAACAGCACCGTCCAGAACTGCTCGTCCTCCAGGATCTTCGTGTAGTTGCCGAAGCCGACGAAGGAGGTCGGGACGCCGCCCGAGGCCTGGGCCTGGCCGAAGTCCAGTACGGACAGCAGGCCGAGCTGGTAGATCGGGTAGGCGACCAGCGGGATCAGGATGACCGCGGCCGGCAGGAGCAGCAGCAGCGGGGGCCGCCGGCGCCGGCCGCCCGGGGGTG
>NZ_JBHVET010000461.1:0-6985 GCF_042802135.1 Kitasatospora sp. NPDC057512 | reverse complement strand
GTGCACCGGCGGGCGGCTCGACGTTTCTCGCCGGTCAGGGGCGGCCGAAGATGTCGTGGGTGCCGATCCGGCGCCAGACGATGTGGGGCTCGCCGTGCTGGGGCGGGGTTCCGTAGCTGAAGGTCGCCCGGCCGTCCGGGGCCCAGGTCATCTCCCAGATGTCCGGGTGGCCCTGCATCTTCTTCACCCGCAGGCCGCGGCGGAAGCCCTGGCCGGCTCGAAGGTCGGCGACGAACTGGGCCACCGCGACCAGGAACGCGGTCTTCTGGGCGGCGGTCAGGCCCTTCCAGTCGCGGAGGAAGTGGGCCAGCGACTCATACGTCGGCACGGCGCTTGATCTCCCCCAGGTCGAGGCCGGCCTCGTCGGCGAGCGACTGCAGGAAGGCGTCCCCGTCCTGGAACACCTCGCCCCGCTCGCCCGCGGCGATCGCCTCGTCGACCTCCCGCTCCTTCTCCTGCCAGGCGCCGCTCCAGAACCACGCCTGGTCGTCCGGGATGACGGAGGCGGGGGTCAGGACGATGCGGCCGTCCTCCACCGCGACCACCAGCTGGTCGCCCTCCTGGAGGTCCAGCTGCTCTCTTATCTCCTGCGGGATGGTGACCACGCCCTTCTTCCGCACGGGCGTGGACACCAGGTGGGGGCGACGGCGGCGCTTGAGGTCTGCCATGGGGAAAGTCTACCTGGCGGAAAGTCTTCCCGGCTGCCTCGAACACCGGCCGGCGGTGTGGGCCTGGCGGGTGGCGTAGAGGGTGACGGCGGCGGCGAGGGTCATGGCGGTGAGGCCGACGGTGGCGGCGCCGGGCCAGCCGGTGGCGTGGTAGGCGTCGGCGCCGAGGGTGCCGCCGAGGCTGTTCCCGAGGTAGTAGGCGATCAGGTAGAGGGCGGAGGCCTGGGCGCGGCCCTCGGTGGCGGTGCGGCCGACGGAGGAGGAGGCGGTGGCGTGGCCGGCGAAGAAGCCGGCGGTGATCAGGACCAGGCCGAGCAGGGCGCAGGTGAGGGATTCGGCGAGGGAGAGCAGCAGGCCGGCCGCGGTCACGCCGATGGAGACGTAGAGGGCACCGCGTCGGCCGAGGCGGCCGGCGAGCCGGCCGGCCGCGGCGGAGGTGCCGGTGCCGACCAGGTAGACCACGAAGATCGAGGCGGCGATCGACTCCGGCAGGTGGAAGGGTGCGGCGATCAGCCGGTAGCCGACGGTGTTGTAGACCGCGCCGAACACTGCCATGAACAGCATGCCGAGCAGGTACAGCCGTAGCAGCAGCGGGTTGCGCAGGTGCCGTCCGACGGTGCGGGCGAGCGCGCGGGCGTCCACCGGGGCCGGGGTGAAGTGCCGGGCGGCGGGGATCAGCAGCCGGAAGGCGAGGGTGGCGAGCAGGGCGAGGACGGCGGAGGCGGCGAGGCCCCAGCGCCAGCCGAGCCCGGCGGCGGTCCAGCCGGAGAGCAGCCGGCCGCCCATGCCGCCGATGCTGTTGCCGGCCACGTACAGGCCCATCGCGGAGGGCAGGGCGCCGGGGTGGACCTCCTCGGCGAGGTAGGCCATGGCGGTGGCGGGGAGCCCGGCGAGGACGGCGCCCTGGAGGACCCGCAGGACGACGAGGGTGGTGAGGTCAGGCGCGAAGGGCAGGGCGAGGGCGAACGCGGAGGCGGCGAGGGTGGAGGCCGTCATCACCGCGGTGCGGCCGTACCGGTCGGAGAGCGCGCTGGCCGGGAGCAGTCCGAGGGCGAGGCCGAGGGTGGCGGCGGAGGCCGTCCAGCTGGCCTGGCCGGGGGTGAGGTCGAGGTCGGCCGAGAGGATCGGCAGCAGGCCCTGGGTGGAGTAGAGCAGGACGAAGGTCGCGACCCCGGCGGCGAACAGGGCGAGGTTGGCGCGGCGGAAGGCGCGCTGGCCGGGGCGGTGGCGGTCGTCCGCGGTGGGGGCGGCGGCGGGGGCGGTGGCGTGGGCATCCGGGGTGGTCACGGATGCCCCGGTATCGGCGGGCTGCATGACGTCGACCGTAGGCCTGCCGGTGTTGATGCGTCCAATGCATGAAGTGTGGATGATCGATGCACTGGCGTATGAGTCGAGGTGGTGCGGGGATGTCCGGTCCGGAATCGGTGGACGGCGGGGAACAGCGGTACCGGGTGGCCGAGTTGGGGCCGGAGGAGCCGGCCGTGCTGCTGGCGCCCCGGCTGGCCCGGTTCGCGGCGGTGGCCCGGCTGGAGCACGTGACCCAGGCGGCCGCGCTGCTCGGGGTGCCGCAGCCGACGCTGTCGCGCGCGGTGGCCGGGCTGGAGGAGGAGCTGGGGGTGGACCTGCTGGCCCGTCAGGGTCGTACGGTCCGGCTGACCAGGGCGGGCCGGCTGCTGCTGGCCTCGGTGGAGCGGGCGCTGGCCGAGCTGGAACGCGGTGCGGAGGCGGCCCGGGCGGAGGCGGATCCGGCGGTGGGCCTGGTGGCCTTCGGCTTCCTGCACACGATGGGGCCGGACGCGGTGCCGGCGCTGCTGCGGGGCTTCCGCGCGGCGCACCCGCGGGTGCGGTTCCAGCTGGTGCAGGACTACGGCGCGGCGATGCTGGAGCGGCTGCGGGCCGGGGAGTTGGACCTCTGCCTGGTCGCGCCGCTGCCGGAGGACCCGGCGTTCGCCGCCCGGCCGCTGGACGAGCAGCGGCTGCACCTGGTCGTCCCGGCGGACCACCGGCTGGCCGGGCGGCGGCGGATCCGGCTGGCGGAGGTGGCGGAGGAGCCGTTCGTCGGGCTGGAGCAGGGGTACGGGCTGCGCGCGATCACGGACGGCTTCTGCGCGCAGGCCGGGTTCGTCCCCCGGCTGGCGTTCGAGGGGGAGGAGGCGGAGACGCTGCGCGGGCTGGTGGCGGCCGGGCTGGGGGTGGCGCTGCTGCCGCCGGCCCTGGTGCCGCGGCCGGGGGTGGTGGAGCTGGAGGTGACGGCGCCGCGGACCCGGCGGGCGATCGGGCTGGCCTGGGCGGCGGGGCGGCCGCTGGCCCCGCCGGCGCGGGCGTTCCGGGACTTCGTGCTGTCCCGGCGCGGGCGGCTGCTGCAGCACGACTGAGGCGGTGGTGCGCCGCGACCGGGCCGGTCGCGGCGGCCGGTTGACGCTTTGGTGGATCGTATGGACCGGTCGGTGGAATTCCGGGTGGAGTTTGGACCATCCGGTGGTGTTCGCGGTGGTCGGTCTACGCGCGTAGGGGCTATATTTCCGCAATGGAACAGCAGATCCCCGTCACCACCGCGGGCGCCGGCCCGCGCATCCCCACCCTCGACCAGATCCGCCGCGCGCCGAAGGTCCTCCTGCACGACCACCTGGACGGCGGGCTGCGCCCGGAGACCGTGGTCGAGCTGGCCGCCGCCTGCGGCTACCAGGGCCTGCCCACCACCGACCCCAAGGAGCTCGGCGAGTGGTTCCGCGAGGCCGCCGACTCCGGCTCGCTGGTCCGCTACCTGGAGACCTTCGCGCACACCTGCGCCGTGATGCAGACCCGTGAGGCGCTGATCAAGGTCGCCGCGGACTGCGCCGAGGACCTGGCCGCCGACGGCGTCGTGTACGCCGAGGTCCGCTACGCCCCCGAGCAGCACCTGGAGGCCGGGCTGAGCCTGGACGAGGTCGTCGAGGCCGTCCAGGAGGGCTTCCGCCTCGGCGAGGCCAACGCCCGCGCGGCCGGCCACCGGATCCGCGTCGGCACCCTGATCACCGCGATGCGGCACGCCGCCCGCTCGCAGGAGATCGCCGAACTGGCCAACCGCCACCGGGACTCGGGTGTCGTCGGCTTCGACATCGCCGGTGCCGAGGCCGGCTACCCGCCCACCCGCCACCAGGCCGCCTTCGACTACCTCAAGGGCGAGAACAACCACTTCACCATCCACGCGGGCGAGGCCTTCGGCCTGCCGTCGATCTGGGAGGCCCTGCAGTGCTGCGGCGCCGACCGGCTCGGCCACGGCGTGCGGATCGTCGACGACATCACGGTGGGCGAGGACGGCACGGTCGAGCTCGGCCGGCTGGCCGCGTACGTGCGCGACAAGCGCATCCCGCTGGAGATGTGCCCGACCTCCAACATCCAGACCGGTGCCGCCGCCTCGTACGCCGAGCACCCGATCGGGCTGCTCAGCCGGCTGAAGTTCCGGGTCACCGTGAACACCGACAACCGGCTGATGAGCGGCACCAGCATGAGCCGGGAGTTCGGCCACGTGGTGGACGCCTTCGGTTACACCCTGGGCGACCTGGAGTGGTTCACGGTGAACGCGATGAAGTCCGCGTTCCTGCCCTTCGACGAGCGGCTGGCGATGATCAACGACGTGATCAAGCCGGGCTACGCCGAGCTGAAGGCGGAGTGGCTGTTCAGCGCGGGCACCGGCGGCAACTGAGCCGTCGGGGCGCCGCGCCGGGGCGCGCGCCGGTCGGATGAACTCCAGGTTCCTGCAAGGGGGTTGGCGTTCATCCGACTACTCACTCGGGTGAGTGAACGCCCTTTGGTCCCCGCGTGACCTGCTCACTACGGTGTGCCAGTCATGCCGAAACGTCGCGGCGGCGGTCGCCCGTCCGCCGGTCCCGTGCGCGAAGTCGGCGACCGACGAGGACCCAAAGGGGACCAACCATGAAGCAGGCTCTCAAGGCCGCCGGTACCGCGGCGCTCGGCATCGCCATCGCGGCGGTCGGCGCCGGTGCCGCCTCCGCGGCCGACGGCCAGGCGGCCGGCGGCCTCGGGCTGCCCACCGGCGTGTTGACGAACCCGGCGGTGACCGGCGCTGTCACCGACACCGCCGCCAAGCTGCCCGCCGCCGGCAAGGTGACCGAGACGCTGGGCACCCTCGCCCCGAGCGTCGGCAAGGCCGTCCCCGCCGGAGACACCCCGCTGGCCGGCGTCACCGAGCAGCGCGCCGCCCAGCAGCGCGCCGCGCTCCCGACCATCCCCGGTCTGGACAAGACCCCGATCGGCGGGCTGACCAGCACCCTCCCGGCCATCCCCGGCCTGACCGGCTGAGCCGAGGCCCACGGCACGGCGACGGGCCGTCCACCCCGGGAGTCTCCGGGGCGGGCGGCCCGTCGCTCTGTGCGGGGCCGCCGGGCTCACGGCTCCTGGGGGAGCAGCACCCAGAGCGCCAGGTAGAGCAGGAACTGGGGGCCGGGCAGCAGGCAGGACAGCAGGAAGATCAGCCGGACGGTCCACGGGGTCAGGCCGAAGCGTTCGGCGATCCCGGCGCAGACGCCGGCGAGGACGCGGTTGTGGCGGGGACGGGCGAGGCGCGCACTCATGATTCTCTCCCTGTGGTGGCGGCCCGGTCCGGCAGGTCCGGCGGGCTGATTCCATCCTCCGCCGCCGTCGGCCCCCGGGCCTCAGCCCGGCAGGTGATTCTCGGCCCCGAAGGGTCACCGGGGAGTCGTAGCCGGATGTCGGGGTTCCCTCGGGGTGGTCCCGGGGAACCAGGAGCCGTCCTCGGTCCGGACCGCCGGACGGGGCTCGATAGGATGCTGCCGATCGCGGTCGGCCGGGGGGCGGACGAAAGCCCGACATTGTTGCGAAATGATCTCCCGTGCAAGCGATTTCACGTCCTGATGGGTTCTCTCCCGCATTCTCCCGTGAGGTTGGATTGCACATTCGGCAGCGCAGATTCCTGACCGCGACCACCGCCGTCACCCTGGTCTCCGGCCTGGCCGCCGTCGGGGGCGCGGTCGTCTTCGCCGCGCCGGAGGCCGTCGCGCTGTCCCCGGGCGCCCGGACCCGCCCCTCGCCGGTCACGATCACCTTCGGCGGCCTTCCCGGTACCGTCACGGCGGGGGGAGCGCCGGTGGAGTTCACCGCGACGCTCCGGAACACCGCCGACCACCGGCTGGACGTGCCGTCCTCGGTCTTCGTCGTCGCGGACGCCGGCGCGGGCGCCGGGCAGGGCCACTTCAGGCTGGAGTACCGGGCGCCCGGCGGCACCCGGTGGCAGGACGCCAGGGCGAACGCCGCGGGCGCCGGCGCCGCCTGGGCGCTCGACCAGCCCGCCGTGCTGTCGCTGCCGGCCGGCGCCGAGGCCGCCTACCGGCTGCGGCTCACCGTCACCGCCGACGCCCCGGCCGGACGGGTGGCGCCGGGCTTCGACTCCCTGGTCTCGGACCCGGCCCTGCCGCCGGAGCAGCGCACCACCGAGGCGAGCGGCGGCCACCCGGACCTGGTCATCGTTCCGGCGGCGTCGCCCACCACCGCACCGGCCACCGCGCCGGCCACGGCGCCGCCCACCCCGGCGGCCACCGCGGAGGTCGGGCTCCACGGGGTGCCCGTCGTGTTCACGGTGGGCGGCGAGGCGAAGCCGTTCACGCTGGTCCTCACCAACCGGAGCGGCCGGGAGCTGCGGGTCGTACCCGCGGTCGCGTTCCAGGGGGCGACCGAACTTCCCTCGGGCACCGTCGAGTTCGAGTTCCGTGGCGCCGACGGGCAGTGGCGGGGCGCAACCCCGGGCCGCAGCCCGGAGCACCCGGACCGGCTCGACTTCGCGCTGCGGAGCGGGGACGGGAACGCCGAGGCCATCACGCTGGCGAGGGGCGAGAGCCGCACCGTCGACCTCCGGCTGGCCTTCACCAGGGACGCGCCGATCCTGTTCGAGTCCCTGATGGCCGTGTCGCGCACCCTGCCGGAGCAGGGCGAGAGCGCGGCCGAGGCGGTCGGGCCGGCGGCCGACTTCATCACCGTGGTCGCGACGGGCGCCACCGCCGCACCCGCTCCGACCTTCGCCGACTCGGCCCCGGACCCGGACGTGCCGGAGCGGGCCGCCGCCCCGGTCCTCCCGGTCGTGCGGGCCACCGGCACGTCGCCGAGCCCGGCGGGGGCCGGCCCGCAGGTGGTCACCGCCGCGCCCCCGACCGGGGACGGGGGGCTGGCCTCCACCGGCGGCGGCAGGGCCACGGAGCCGATGGCGATCACCGGTGCGACCGCGATCGCGCTCGGCCTCGGCACCCTGGTGGTGGCGTGGCGCCGCAACCGCGTGCGGGGCGGCGCAGGGAACTGAGCCGGAC
>NZ_JBHVET010000460.1:0-7013 GCF_042802135.1 Kitasatospora sp. NPDC057512 | reverse complement strand
CGGGCCCCTTCCGCATGTCCGGCCGACGTCCGCGCCGCCTGTCCGGCCGCCGTCCGGAGGCCCGTCCGGAGGCCTGTCCGGACGGCCGCGAATTCCGGAGCGTGACGGCGGAATCACGCTGCGCAGGAATCGAGATGTGGTCGGGATGTGTCCCTATGGTTAACGCGGCGTCACGAATGCCGCCATTTCTTGTCAGAGTTCCCAGCAAGTCGTGGAATTTCGCCCCAACTGCCCTTTTTGGTATCTGTTCTGACATGGCATGAGGTGCAGTAGGCTGACTCCGCGATAGGCGTCGCCGCAGGTCTCGCGCCGGAACGCACGTCGATGTGGTGTGACATCGGGTGCCTTTCGGAGAGGTTCAGGCCGCCAGTCCCATTCGCGTTCCGGGGCCCGGACCGGCCCCACGCGATGCCACCTGAAGAGAGTTTCATGACGTCATTTGTGCAGGAACCCTTTTTCTGGGTCTTCATCGTGGTGATGCTCGTATCCGTCGGGGCGGCCCTCCAGGCCCGCCGGACGAACCTCGCCCTGCGGCGGCGCAACGCCTCCCTGGAGGAGGAGAGCGCCCTGGCACAGCGGCAGCGCGAGGAACTCGCCGTGCTGCACGACCGCCTGCAGGGCCAGCACGCCTCCGAGCTGACGGCCGTCCGCCGGGACGCCGAGGAGGACACCAAGGCCGTCCTCAAGGCGGCGATGCGGACGCTGCAGGGCTTGGCCGACGAGCAGCAGATCGTCATCGACAAGGTGCAGCGGAAGTACGGCGACAGCCCGCAGATCCTCGCCGACCTGATGACGATCGACCACACCAACAGCCAGTTCGGCCGGCGCGCCCAGGGCATCGCGGTGCTCTGCGGCGGCTGGCTGGGCCGCCGGGAGAGCGTCGCCTCGGTCTACGACGTGGTCCGCAGCGCCCAGGGCCGGATCCGGCACTTCGACCGGGTGCGGATCCACTCCCGGGTCAGCGTCTCGCTCGCCAGCAAGGTCGTCGAGCCGGTCGCCGTCGTGCTGTCCGAGCTGCTCGCCAACGCGACCAACTACTCCGCCCCGGACACCCCGGTGGAGGTCAGCGTCCAGGCCGTCCCCACCGGCGTCTGCCTGATCATCGACGACGCCGGCCTCGGCATGGGCCAGGAGGAGAAGGACCGCGCGTCGCTGCTCCTGAACCCGGGCGCGCCGATCAGCCTCACCAGCCTGGGCAACCCCCCGAAGTTCGGCTTCGCCGTCTCCGGCATGCTGGCCGCCCGCTACGGCTTCCGGGTCTCCGTCGACTCGGTCTCCCCGTACGGCGGCGTGCGGGCCGTGGTGCTGCTGCCGGCCGAGCTGCTCAGCAGCGAGGTCGCGGCCCCGCCCGTCGCCGAGCACACCGACTACCCCGACTACCAGGCCGCGCCGGTGGAGCAGCCCGCGCAGGTCTGGGCACCCGGTGCCGGCCAGCGGCTCGTGTCGCTGTCCGAGCCGGCGGCGCCCCTGGCCCCGGTGCCGACGCCGTACGCGGCGACGGCGGGACCGGAGACCACCGCGGACGGACTGCTGCCCCGGCGCCGCCGCCAGCGCCCCGTGTCGGTCGTCCCCACCCCGCAGGACCCCGGCCCCGGCCGGACCGAGGACCCGCGGAGCACCGGCCAGTACACGCCGTCCCGCCTCGGCGCGTTCCAGCGCGGCACGCTGTCCGGGCGCAACACCATGACCACGGAAGGAACCGAGATCCAGTGAGCCGCGATCTTTCCTGGGTGCTCAACGACGTACTCCAGGTACCGGGCGCCCGGCACGCTATCCTCGTCTCCGCCGACGGCCTCCTGCTCGAACGGTCCAGCGAGATCGGCCGTGACGAGGCGGAGACCAACGCCGCCGCGATGAGCTCGATGCAGTCGCTGAGCCGCGCGGTCGCCCCGTTCGTCGGCGGAGGCGCCGGGGTCTGGCGCCAGACCCTCCTGGAGTACGACCACGGCTGGATCTTCCTGATCGCGGCCGGCAGCGGCGCGTACCTGGCCGCCTCCACCGCCCCCGACGTCGACATGGAGGCGATGTCCTTCCGGATGCAGCAGCAGGTGGGCGCGCTCGGACGGGCGATGTCGGCGGCGCCGCGCCAGAGCACGCTCAGCGGCTCATGACGACCGGCGGCGAGGAACAGCGGGTCTCCGGCGGCTTCATCCGCTCCTACGTCATCACCGGCGGGCGCGCGTTACCGAGTGCGGACGACCTGTCTCTGATCACCCTGGTCACCATCGCGCCCGAGCAGGACCTCCCCGCGCTGCCGAGCCCGGAGACCCGGGCGATCTGGGAGCTGTGCTCCGGCGGCTACCTCTCGGTGGCCGAGGTCGCGGCCCGGCTGGAGCTGCCGGTGGGGGTCGTGAGGCTGCTGCTGACGGACCTGATCCGTGAGGGGCGGCTGCTGCGGCGGTCGGCCCCGCCGCCGGCCCAGGCCCCGGACCCGAGACTTCTAGAGAAGGTACTGCATGGACTTCAACGCCGGTTCGCCTGAGGACATCTACGTCCCGGGCGCGGTGACGACCGCTGTCAAGATCCTGGTCGTGGGGCACTTCGCGGTCGGCAAGACGACGCTCATCGGGGCCCTGTCGGAGATCGCCCCGCTGAGCACCGAGGAGAGCATGACGCAGGCGTCCATCCGCGTCGACGACCTCCGCGGGGCGCCGGACAAGAAGACCACGACCGTCGCCCTGGACTTCGGCCGGCTGACGCTCGGCGACGACCTGGTGCTGTACCTGTTCGGCACGCCGGGCCAGCAGCGGTTCATGCAGCTCTGGGAGGACATGGCGCGGGGGGCGCTGGGAGCGCTGCTGCTGGCCGACCCGACCCGCCTCGCCGACACCTTCCCCGTGATCGACCTGATCGAGCAGTACGGCCTGGAGTACGCGGTCGCGGTCAACAGCTTCGACCGGGAGAGCGGGTACACCGAGGACCAGCTGCGCGAAGCGCTCGACCTGCTGCCGCACACGCCGGTGGTGTTCTGCGACGCGCGGGACCAGCGCTCCTCGGCCAACGCCCTGCTGACGCTCGTCCGGCACCTGCTCGACCGCGCCTCCTGACCTCCCCACGGCTCCTCCCTCCCCCACGCCTTCCTCCCCTCACGCCTCCCGGGTCCGCACCCGCCCGGGGCCTCCTCCAAGGAACGACCCATGGAATCTCTGCAGCGACCCGTACCGCAGTCGCCTCCGCCGGGCTGCCCGATGCACGCCGGCGTGAGCACGCCGCTCTACGGCGAGATGTTCTCGGCCGACCCCGGCGCGGTCTACGACAAGCTGCGCGCCAACGGCCCCGCCGCGCCGGTGGAGTTGGCGCCGGGGGTGGACGCCACCCTGGTCACCTCGCACGAGGCCGCCCTGCGGGTGCTGCAGAACCCGGGCATGTTCGCCCGGGACTCGCGGCGCTGGGCGGCGCTGAACGAGGGCCGGGTGCCGATGGACAGCCCCGTCCTGCCGATGATGTTCTACCGGCCCAACTGCCTCTTCACGGACGGCGCCGAGCACCTGCGGCTGCGCAAGGCCGTCACCGAGAGCCTGGACCGGCTCAACGACAACCGGCTCAACCGGCACGTCGAGCGGATCGCCGGCTACCTGATCGACCAGTTCAGCGCGCTGGGCCGGGCCGACCTGCTCAACGACTACGCCAAGCTGCTGCCGCTGCTGCTGTTCAACCAGCTGTTCGGCTGCCCGGCCGACATCGGCGACCGGCTGACCCGCAGCATGTCCGCGCTCTTCGACGGCCTCGACGTGATCCAGGCCAACGAGGAGCTGACCTCCTGCTTGATGGACCTGGTCGCGCTGAAGCGCCGCCAGCCGGGCGACGACATCACCTCCTGGCTCATCCAGCACCCGGCCGGCCTGCGGGACGAGGAGCTCAAGGACCAGCTGGTCATGCTGATGGGCGCCGGCGTCGAGCCCGAGCGCAACCTCATCGGCAACGCGCTGCTCCTGCTGCTGTCCGGCGAGGGCGGCGCCGGACTGCGCATCGAGGACGCCCTCGACGACGTGCTGTGGAACAACCCGCCGATCGCCAACTACGCGACGCACTACCCGATGCAGGACCTCAACCTGGGCGGCGTCCCGATGGACGCCGGCAGCCCGGTGGTGATCAGCTTCGCCGCCGCCAACAGCGACCCGGTGCTGACCGACGCCCGGCTGACCCTCAGCAAGGGGGCCCACCTGGCCTGGGGCGCCGGCCCGCACGCCTGCCCGGCCAAGTCCCCGGCCCAGCTGATCGCCCTGAGCGCGATCGAGTGCCTGCTCAACGCGCTCCCGGACGTCACGCTCGCGGTGCCCGCGGAGAGCGTCGAGTGGCGGCCGGGCCCGTTCCAGCGCGGCCTGGTCTCGCTGCCGGTGCGGTTCAGCCCGGTGGCCGCCCGCACCACGGGGCCGGCCGTGGGCGCGGACACCGCCCCCGCCCCCGCGCCCGCGCAGGCCGCCGCCGAGCAGGTGCAGGCGTACCCGCAGGCCGCCGCCACCGGGCCTGCCCGGGCCCCGCAGAAGAAGGGGTGGTGGAGCTCCTTCCTGGACGTCTTCCGGGTCTGAGGCCTCCCGGGCTCCGGGCTCCCCGGTCCGCCCCGCCGTCGTGAGCCGTCCGGTCACGGGCCGTTGGGTCACGGGCCGTTCGGTCACCGGCCCTTCGGTCACGGGCCGTTCGGGTACCAGCCGTTCCGTCACCGGCCGTTCGGTCACCGCGAGGTGAACGGCGTGCGACGACGGTGCAGTACGTGACGGGGGCAACACGGATCGACGCTTGAGCGCGCTGTTGCTGGGTAGTACGCCGCCGTACTGCCCGCCCGCGTGTTGAAGGAGCCCGTGTGACCGCCATGTTGGAAGCCCGCCCCGCGGAGTCGGAGCACCCTGACGGAAGGGTCGACCGCCGTGCCGCCGTCCCGCTGCTGCGGAGGCTGCGGTCGGCCGAGGGGCTCGCCGACCCGAGCCCGGTCTACGACGGGCTGCGGGCGCTCGGCGACCTCGTCCCGGCGCCCTGGGGCGGTTACCTGGTCACCGGTTACGAGGCGTGCGACCAGGTCCTGCGCGGCAGGACCTGGCTCGTCCCCGACTTCGCCTGGCAGGAGCGGCAGACCGGGACGGAGCGCTGGGAGGCCGTCGCCACCCAGGAGATGAGCCGCACCCTCTCCCGCCTCAACGCCCCCGAGCACACCCGGCAGCGGCGCAGCCTCGGCAGCCTCTTCGACCGCAACACCCTCCGGGACATGGCGCCGGAGATCGAGGCCGACGTCACCGGGCTGCTCGACCGCCTGGCCGAGCGAATACAGGCGGACGGCGAGGCGGACTTCGCCTCCGTGGTCAGCGAGCAACTGCCGATCGGCACCATCGGGCGCTGGCTGGACATCCCCCGCGCGGACTACCCGCACATCCTGACGATGACCCACAACCAGGTGCACGCCCAGGAACTGCTGCCCACCAAGAGCCAGCTGGCGGTCTCCGAGCAGGCCACCATGGACCTGCGCGAGTACTTCACCCGGCTGGTCCGGGAGCGCCGCGACAACGACGGCGACGACGTGATCGCCGGCTGGATCCGCACCTGGGACGCGCTGGAGTCCGACCGCGAGGCCACCGACCGGATGGTCTACCAGCTCACCATGTTCGTCACCATCGCCTCGCTGGAGACCACGGCGACGCTGCTCTCCTCGCTGGTGTGGCAGCTGCTGAAGTCGCCCGGGACGTGGGAGTGGCTGCGGGAGCGGCCGGAGCACATCGACGGGGTGATCGACGAGGCGCTGCGCTACGACCCGCCGATCCGCGTCAACAGCCGCGTCGCGGGCGAGGACACCGTGCTGGCCGGAACGTTCCTCCCCAAGGACACCATGGTCCACGTGATGTACGGCGCGGCCAACCGCGACCCGCGCCGCAACCCGGACCCGCACGCCTTCGACCCGCTCCGCCGGGGCACCCACCTCACCTTCGGCGGCGGCGCCCACTACTGCCTCGGCGCGGGCCTGGCCCGGCTGGAGGCGCGGGCCCTGCTGAGCCGACTGCTGGAGCGCTTCCCGACGCTGCGGGCGGTGAGCCCACCGGAGCACGCGCCCCGGATGGTGTTCCACCGGGTGACGTCCCTGAGAGTGTCCGCATGAACGTCCCTCCGCAGGCTCCCCAGTACCCCCCGTACGCGATGCAGCCGCCGCCGTACGTCCCGTACCCCTCGGCGCCGGCCGGCTGGTACCCGCCGGTCCCTCAGCCCGCGCCGGCCCCCGAACCCGCGCCCGCCCGTACGGTCCGTTCCGAGCTCCGGGGCGCGGTGCTCCACGTCGAGCTGGACAGCCCGGAGACCGGCAACGCCGTCACCTCGGCCATGCTGGACGAACTCCTCGCCCTCCTCGCCGTCCCCGACCCGGCCGTGCGGGTGATCGTGCTGTCCGCGGCCGGCCGCGACTTCTGCCTCGGCGGCGACCGCGACGAGCTCTTCGCGGGCCTGGACGAGGACCCGACCGGTGGCCGCATACGGGCCTACGGGGACAAGGCCCGCCGGGTCTGCGACGCCCTCGTCAACAGCCCCGCCGTCACCATCGCACGGGTCCAGGGCCGGGCGACCGGCGCCGGCTTCGCCCTGGCGCTCGCCTGCGACCTGCGGGCCGGCGCCGACGACGCCGTCTTCCGGCTGCCCGAACTGGCCCTGGGCCTGCCCGTCGCCTGGGGCGGGCTGCTGCCCCGGCTGCTGCACGAGGTCGGCGCGGCCCGGGTCCGCGAGATCATCCTCACCGGCCGCCCGGTCGGCGCGGTGGAGGCGCGGGAGCTCGCCATCCTGCAGCGGGTCGTCCCCGCGCAGGAGCTGGACGCGGCCGTGGACGAGTGGGCCCGCCCCATCACGCGCCGCTCCGAGGCCGCCCTGCGGGTCACCAAGACGCTGCTCGCCTCCCACGCGTCGGCCACCCGGCTGGCCGACGCCGCCGTGCTCGACTCCGAGCTGATGGCCTCCGTCCTCGCCGCCGCCCACTACGCCCGGAGCCTGGCCGACCGGGAGCCGGCCTCCTGACCGGTGTGTACGAAGGGGCCCGCGTCCTCGGA
>NZ_JBHVET010000459.1:0-7014 GCF_042802135.1 Kitasatospora sp. NPDC057512 | reverse complement strand
CCGCGTGTCTGAGCGGGCGGATCGCGCCCCGGCTGGTCAGGCTGGTGTCACACCCGACCAGCCCCAGGACGGAGCCCGCCATGCCCATCGACGCAGTCACCGAGGTGCCGGTCCCGGTCAACGAGCCGGTGCGGGCGTACGCGCCCGGCAGCCCGGAGCGGGACCGGCTGCTGCGGCGGCTGGACGAGCTGGCGGCCGAGCAGGTCCCGCTGCCGATGACGATCGGCGGCGAGCAGCGCTTCGGCGGCGGCGAGCGGATCGAGGTGGTCCAGCCGCACCACCACGCCGCCAAGCTGGGCGTGCTCGGCAACGCCACCCGGGAGGACGCCCGGGCGGCGGTGGACGCGGCGCTGGCCGCCGGCCGGCAGTGGCGCTCGCTCTCCTTCGACGACCGCGCGGCGGTCTTCCTGCGCGCCGCCGACCTGCTGGCCGGCCCCTGGCGGGAGACGCTCAACGCGGCCACCATGCTCGGCCAGTCCAAGACCGCGCAGCAGGCGGAGATCGACTCCGCCTGCGAGCTGATCGACTTCTGGCGGTTCAACGTGGGGTTCGCCCGGCAGATCCTGGCGGACCAGCCGATCTCCTCGCCCGGCGTGTGGAACCGCACCGACCACCGCCCGCTGGAAGGTTTCGTCTACGCGGTCACCCCGTTCAACTTCACCGCGATCGCCGGCAACCTGCCGACGGCCCCCGCGCTGATGGGCAACACCGTGGTCTGGAAGCCCGCGCCGACCCAGACCCTGGCCGCGTACCACCTGATGCGGCTGCTGGAGGCGGCCGGCCTGCCGCCCGGGGTGATCAACCTGGTGACCGGCGACGGCCTCCAGGTCTCCCCGGTGGTGCTCGCCGACCCGGCGTTCGCGGGGCTGCACTTCACCGGTTCCACCGCCACCTTCCGGTCCCTGTGGCAGACCGTCGGCGCCAACATCGGCGGCTACCGGACGTACCCGAGGATCGTCGGCGAGACCGGCGGCAAGGACTTCCTGCTGGCCCACCGCTCGGCCGACCCGGAGATCCTCAGGACGGCGCTGATCCGCGGCGCCTTCGAGTACCAGGGCCAGAAGTGCTCGGCGCTCTCCCGCGCCTACCTGCCGCGCAGCCTCTGGCAGCGGATCAAGGACGAGTTCCTGGCCGAGGTGGACGCGCTCGCGGTGGGCGACGTGACCGACCTGTCCAACTTCATGGGCGCCCTGATCGACCGGCGCGCCTTCGAGAAGAACCGGGACGCCATCGATCGGGCGAAGGCCGATCCGACCATCGAACTGGCGGCCGGTGGACAGTACGACGACGCGATCGGCTGGTTCGTCCGGCCGACCGTGCTGGTCTCCTCCGACCACCGGGGCGAGATCTTCCGGACCGAGTACTTCGGCCCGATCCTCGCCGTCCACGTCTACGAGGACTCCCGCTGGGACGACGTGCTGCGCCGGGTCGACGCCGGCGCCCCGTACGGCCTGACCGGCTCGGTGATCGCGCAGGATCGTTACGCCATCGCCCAGGCCGTCGAGGAGCTGCGGTTCACCGCGGGGAACTTCTACATCAACGACAAGCCGACCGGCGCCGTGGTCGGCCAGCAGCCCTTCGGCGGCGGCCGGGCCTCCGGCACCAACGACAAGGCGGGCGCCGCGCAGAACCTGCTGCGCTGGACCTCGGCCCGGTCGATCAAGGAGACCTTCGTGCCGCCGACCCACCACGGCCACCCCCACATGGGCTGAGAGTGAACACCGGGCTCCGGTTTGGACATGCTGTCCAGGACGGACCCGACTTCCTGCGGGTTTGCGCCGACCTGTCCCTGTCCCCCTTCGATTGATCCGGTTAGGCTGGCTGGCGTCGTCGGGTGGCTGCAGGACGAACGGAACGTCCTACCCGCTGGGAGTGCGTTTCATGCGTGCCATGAGCCCCTTTCAGTCGGACGGTGCGGCAGGATTGCGGTGACCCGTCGGTGTACATCCACACACCACCGAGTCACGCAACGGCGCGCGACAGGAGCCAAGAAGTCATGCAGACCAAGCTGGACGCAGCCAAGGCCGAACTGCTCAAGAAGGCAGCCGCAGCCGCTGAGAACAGCCAGGTGGGGGGAGCGGCGCCGGGGGAGGGTCTGAGCAACGGCGCTCTGACCGCGTACCTGCACCACTACTACCTCCACACCGCACCCGAGGACCTGGTCGACCGCGACCCGGTCGACGTGTACGGCGCGGCCGCCTCCCACTACCGCCTGGGCCTCAAGCGCCCGCAGGGCACCGCCGAGGTGCGGGTCCACACCCCCTCGGTCGAGGAGAACGGCTGGTCCTGCGGCCACACCGTGGTCGAGGTCGTCACGGACGACATGCCCTTCCTGGTCGACTCCGTCACCAACGAGCTGTCCCGCCAGGACCGCGCGATCCACGTCGTGATCCACCCCCAGCTGGTCGTCCGCCGTGACATCACCGGCAAGCTGCTGGAGATCCTGGACGTCGACGCCTGCTCCCGCAGCCAGGCCGCCGGCACCGAGTGGCCCGCCGACGCGACCGTCGAGTCGTGGATGCACATCGAGGTCGACCGCGAGACCGACCGCGAGGACCTGCGCTCCATCGAGGCCGACCTGCGCCGCGTGCTCGGCGACGTCCGCGAGGTCGTCGAGGACTGGGGCAAGATGCGCGAGAGCGCGCTGCGCCTGGCCGACGAGCTGGCCGAGGAGCCCCCGGCCGGCCTGCCCGAGCAGGAGGTCGGCGAGGCCTGGGAGCTGATGCGCTGGCTCGCCGACGACCACTTCACCTTCCTCGGCTACCGCGAGTACGACCTGGTCGAGCACGAGGGCGAGGAGGTCCTCAAGGCCGTCGCCGGGACCGGCCTCGGCATCCTGCGCTCCGACCCGCACAGCCACGACGACGCCCACCACGCCGTCAGCGAGGCCTTCGGCCGGCTCTCCGCGCCGGTGCGCGCCAAGGCCCACGAGAAGAAGCTGCTCGTCCTGACCAAGGCCAACAGCCGCTCCACCGTGCACCGCCCGGCCTACCTGGACTACGTCGGCGTGAAGAAGTTCAACGCCGCCGGCGAGCCGATCGGCGAGCGCCGCTTCCTCGGCCTGTTCTCCTCCGCCGCCTACACCGAGTCGGTCACCCGCATCCCGGTCGTGCGCCGCAAGGTCCAGGAGGTGCTGGAGGACTCCGGCTTCTCCAGCGAGAGCCACGACGGCCGCGACCTGCTCCAGATCATGGAGACCTTCCCGCGGGACGAGATCTTCCAGACCCCGGCCTCCGAGCTGCTCTCCATCGCGACGAGCGTGCTCTACCTCCAGGAGCGCCGCAAGCTGCGGCTGTTCCTGCGCCAGGACGAGTACGGGCGCTACTTCTCGGCGTTCATCTACCTGCCGCGCGACCGCTACACCACGCGCATCCGGCTGCTGATCACCGACATCCTCAAGGAGGAGCTGAACGGCGCCACCATCGACTACACGGTGTACGCCACCGAGTCGGTGCTGACCCGTCTGCACTTCGTGGTCCGGGTCGCCCCGGGCACCGCGCTGCCGCACCTCAGCGACACGGACGTCGAGCGGATCGAGAACCGCCTGGCCGAGGCCGCCCGGTTCTGGATGGACGGCTTCCACGACCAGCTGCACACCGAGCTGGGCGAGGAGCGGGCCGCCGAGCTCGGCCACAAGTACGCCAACGCCTTCCCCGACGGCTACCGCGCCGACTTCCCGCCGCGCACCGCCGTCGCCGACATCAAGCAGATCGAGTCGCTGCACGGCGAGGGCGACTTCCGCCTGAACCTGTACCAGCCGGTCGGCGCCGGCGACGACGAGCGCCGCTTCAAGATCTACCGGGTCGGCGGCCCGATCTCGCTCACCGAGGTCCTGCCGGTGCTCCAGCGCCTGGGCGTCGAGGTGCTGGACGAGCACCCGTACGCGCTGCGCCGCTCCGACGGCAGCACCGCGTGGGTCTACGACTTCGGCCTGAAGCTGCGCGAGGCCACCGAGCTCACCGACGAGGCCCGCGAGCGCTTCCAGGAGACCTTCGCCGCCACCTGGACCGGCAAGGCCGAGAACGACGGCTTCAACGAGCTGGTGCTGACCGCCGGGCTGACCTGGCGCCAGGCGATGATGCTGCGCGCGTACGCCAAGTACCTGCGCCAGGCGGGCTCCACGTTCTCCCAGGACTACATGGAGGACGCGCTCCGCAACAACACCCACACCACCCGCCTGCTGGTCAACCTGTTCGAGGCCCGGCTGAGCCCGAGCCACCGCTCGGGCGCCCTGGAGCTGACCGAGGGCATCCTGGAGGAGCTGACCGGCGCCCTCGACGAGGTCGTATCGCTGGACGAGGACCGCATCCTGCGCTCCTTCCTGAACCTCATCAAGGCCACCCTGCGGACGAACTTCTTCCAGCACGCCGCCTCCGGCGACCGGCACTCCTACGTGTCGATGAAGTTCGACCCGAAGGCCGTCCCGGACCTGCCGGCCCCGCGCCCGGCGTTCGAGATCTGGGTCTACTCGCCGCAGGTCGAGGGCGTCCACCTGCGCTTCGGCAAGGTCGCCCGCGGCGGTCTGCGCTGGTCCGACCGGCGCGAGGACTTCCGCACCGAGATCCTGGGCCTGGTCAAGGCGCAGATGGTCAAGAACACCGTCATCGTCCCGGTCGGCGCCAAGGGCGGCTTCGTCGCCAAGCAGCTGCCGGACCCGGCGGTCGACCGCGACGCCTGGCTGGCCGAGGGCGTCTCCTCGTACAAGACCTTCATCTCGGCGCTGCTCGACATCACCGACAACCTGGTCGGCGGCGAGGTCGTGCACCCGGCCGATGTGGTCCGCCACGACGAGGACGACACCTACCTGGTCGTCGCCGCCGACAAGGGCACCGCGACCTTCTCGGACATCGCCAACGGCGTCGCCGAGTCCTACGGCTTCTGGCTGGGCGACGCGTTCGCCTCCGGCGGCTCGGCCGGCTACGACCACAAGGGCATGGGCATCACCGCCCGCGGCGCCTGGGAGTCGGTCAAGCGCAACTTCCGCGAGCTCGGCGTCGACACCCAGTCCGAGGACTTCACCGTCATCGGCATCGGCGACATGTCCGGCGACGTCTTCGGCAACGGCATGCTGCTCAGCGAGCACATCCGCCTGGTCGCCGCCTTCGACCACCGCCACATCTTCCTCGACCCGAACCCGGAGGCGGCCTCCTCGTACGCCGAGCGCCGCCGCCTGTTCGAGCTGCCGCGCAGCTCCTGGGACGACTACGACCGGTCGCTGATCTCGGCCGGCGGCGGCGTCTTCCCGCGCAGCGCCAAGTCGATCCAGCTGACCCCGCAGGTCCGCGCCGCCCTCGGCGTGGAGGCGACCAAGCTGACCCCGGCCGAGCTGATGCGGGCCGTCCTCCAGGCCCCGGTCGACCTGTTCTGGAACGGCGGCATCGGCACCTACGTCAAGGCCTCCGCCGAGACCAACGCCGAGGTGGGCGACAAGTCCAACGACGCCATCCGGGTCAACGGCGAGCAGGTCCGGGCCCGGGTCATCGGCGAGGGCGGCAACCTCGGCTGCACCCAGCTCGGCCGCATCGAGTACGCGGCCACCGGCGGCCCGGAGGGCACCGGCGGCTGGATCGACACCGACGCGATCGACAACTCGGCCGGTGTGGACACCTCGGACCACGAGGTCAACATCAAGATCCTGCTCAACCAGGTGGTCGCCGAGGGCGACATGACGGTCAAGCAGCGCAACGCCCTGCTGGCCGAGATGACCGACGAGGTCGGCCACCTGGTGCTGCGCAACAACTACGCGCAGAACGTGGTGCTGGCCAACGCCGTCGCCCAGGCGCACAGCATGGTCAACGTGCACGCCCGGATGATCAGCCGCTTCGAGTCGGCCGGCCGGCTGGACCGCGGGCTGGAGTTCCTGCCCACCGAGCGCCAGATCCGTGAGCGCCAGCAGAACGGCCGCGGCCTCTCGCAGCCCGAGATGTCCGTCCTGCTCGCCTACACCAAGATCATCCTGGCCGAGGAGCTGCTGGCCACCGACCTGCCGGACGACCCGTTCTTCCGCGCCTCGCTGCACGAGTACTTCCCGAGCGCGCTGCGGGCCCGGTTCGCCGACGCGATCGACAACCACGCGCTGCGCCGCGAGATCATCACCACGCTGATCGTCAACGACACGATCAACCGCGGTGGCTGCACCTTCGCCTTCCGCCTGAAGGAGGAGACCGGCGCGACCTACGAGGAGATCGCCCGGACGCACACCGCCGCGCGGGCCGTCTTCGACCTGGAGCCGATCTGGGCCGAGATCGAGGACCTGGACAACAAGGTCCCGGCCCGGGTGCAGACCAAGATGCGGCTGCACTCGCGGCGCCTGGTCGAGCGCGCCACCCGGTGGATGCTCAACAACCGCCGCCAGCCGCTCGACATCGCCGGCACCATCGAGTTCTTCCACGACCGGGTCAACCAGGTCTGGGCGTCGCTGCCCAAGCCGCTGCGCGGCGAGGACCTGACCTGGTTCGAGTCGATCTACGGCGAGCTGGCCGCGGCCGGGGTGCCGGAGGAGCTGGCCACCCGGATCGCCGGCCTCTCCTCGGTCTTCCCGACCCTGGACGTCGCCGAGGTCGCGGACCGCTCCGGCAAGGACGTCGCCGAGGTCGCCGACCTCTACTACGACCTGGGCGACCGGCTCCAGATCTCGCACCTGCTCGACCGCATCATCGAGCTGCCCCGCACCGACCGCTGGTCGTCGATGGCCCGGGCCGCGATCCGCGAGGACCTCTTCGCGGCGCACGCGGCGCTGACCGCCGACATCCTGGCCTGCGGCCCCGAGGGCGCCACCCCGGAGGAGCGGTACACCGCCTGGGCCGAGCTCAACGCGACCCTGCTGAACCGCGCCAAGAGCACCCTCGACGACATAAGGGGTTCGGACAACTACGAGCTGTCCAGCCTCTCGGTCGCGATGCGCGTCATCCGCACCCTGCTGCGCACCGGTTCGATGCGCTGACGGACGGCTGTACCGGAGGGGGGCCCGGGCACGGGCGGGGGGCCCGTCCGCCTGGACGGGCGCCGGGCGCG
>NZ_JBHVET010000458.1:0-7043 GCF_042802135.1 Kitasatospora sp. NPDC057512 | reverse complement strand
GGCGGGGGGGCCGGGCGCGCCGCGGCGCCCGCACCCCCGGCCGGCTCCGTAACGTCCCCCGTTACGGGAGCCTGGGTCATCCGTCAGTTCACCCCGGCGGCGTGCTGGAGGACCGGCAGGGTCACCGCGCCGGCCAGGACCCGGCCGTCGTCGGTGAGCAGGACGTTGAGCACCTTGGTGCTCACCAGGGTGCCGCCGGCGACCGGCTTGCCGAGCGACTTCACCATCGACTGCGGGTTCAGCGACTGACCCGCCCCGCGAGCGCCGTGCCTGCCGCCCTTGGCGTCGCCCTTCGGCGCGCCGTCCGCGGCCCCGTTCTCCGCTCCGTCCACCGCGGCGGGCAGCCGGGTGGCGAGGACCGTCGTCCAGCCCTCGCCGATCACGTCGAGGCCCTCGGGCGCCCCGGTGCCCAGGTGCTCCCGGGCGTCGCCCGGCGCACCCTTGGCCGCGTCCCGCGCCTTCTGCTCCGTCACCTTGGCGCCCTTGGGGGCGGTGAAGTCGAAGGTCTTGGCGTCCGGCCGGGCGAAGGACACCTGGGTGAAGCGGACGTTCAGCACGGTGCTGCCGTCGACGGACTTCACCGCCACCGACAGCGGCACCCCGTTGTCGGCGGCCACCGCGATCCGCACCTCGGCGAGGGTCGAACCGGACTGGGTGGGCTTCACGCTCAGCTGGTAGGCGTTCTGCCCGGCCACCTTGGCCGTCCCGGCGACGGTCACCGAGGTGGTGCCGGCGCTCGCGGCCAGGAACTGCCTGGCGGCCTCCTGCGGGGTGGTCGGCAGCTCGGACAGCGGCGTCTTGGCGTGCTCCCGGTCGGCGGCCCGACCGGTCATGTGCACCGCGGAGTTGGACGAGCTGTCCCAGGCCCAGGCCTGGTCGCCGTTGCGGACCATGGAGTAGCCGGCCATCTTCTCCAGCACGTCCACCCGCTGGCGGTCCGGGCCGTCCACCGCGATCCGCAGCGTCTGGTCCCCGCCGAGCAGGCCGAGCAGCTTGGACTGCGGGTCCGCGGCGGAGCCCCCGCCGTCGCCGCCGTGCCCGCCGACCGCCCCGCCGAGGCCGCCGGCCCCGCTCAGCAGCTGGCCGGGCACGCCGAGGTCGGTCGATATGGCGACCGACCCGGACAGCGCCTGGGTCTCGGAGCCGAGCACCTTGGCGACCAGCTGCTCCGGGCTCACCGCGGGCAGGTCGGGCGCGCTGTCGGCGGCCAGTGCCGGGACCAGCCCCACCCCCGCGGCGATCGCGGCGACCACCGCCACCGGCACCCCGGCGCGCATCAGCACACGCCGGCGTGAGCGGTACGGCGCACCACCGTCCAGATCGTCCCCCGCCACCTTCTCATTGGTCATGGCGTCCTCAACTCCTCCGCGAACACGTGTGGTTGGCCTTGCCCGTCCATTAGAGGACGCCGCGGCGCCGCCGTCATCGCCCTGTGGGGCCAGATCATGGTGACCTTCGTGGGTACGCCGACCCTGATGCCGCCTCAGGGTTGTCTCCACCCGCGGTACCACCCCTGGCGTAGGGTCGCGCCATGGACGGAACCGCCACGGACGCCAGCACCCCGCCGACCGCGAACGCGATGCGCCGCGCCCTGCGCCGCGCCCGGGACGGCGTCGCCCTCGACGTGACCGAGGCCGCCGTGCTGTTGCGGGCCAGAGGCGAGGACCTGCTGGACCTCTGTGCGAGCGCCGCGAGGGTCCGCGACGCCGGACTCGAAGCGGCCGGCCGCCCCGGCGTCATCACCTACTCCAAGAGCGTCTTCATCCCGCTCACCCGGCTCTGCCGCGACAAGTGCCACTACTGCACCTTCGCCACCGTCCCCGGGAAGCTGCGCCGGGACGGGCACGGGATGTTCATGTCCCCGGACGAGGTGCTGGAGGTGGCCCGCCGCGGCGCCGAACTCGGCTGCAAGGAAGCCCTGATCACGCTCGGCGACAAGCCCGAGGACCGCTGGCCCGAGGCCCGCGAGTGGCTGGACGCGCACGGCTACGACGACACCATCGCCTACGTGCGCGCGATGTCGATCCGCATCCTGGAGGAGACCGGCCTGCTGCCGCACCTCAACCCCGGGGTGCTGGGCTGGACGGACTTCCAGCGGCTCAAGCCGGTCTCCGCCTCGATGGGCATGATGCTGGAGACCACCGCCACCCGGCTGTGGAGCGAGCCCGGCGGTCCGCACTTCGGCTCCCCGGACAAGGAACCCGCCGTCCGGCTGCGGGTGCTGGAGGACGCCGGGCGCAGCTCCGTCCCGTTCACCAGCGGCCTGCTGATCGGCATCGGCGAGACGTACCAGGAGCGCGCCGAGTCGCTGTTCGCGCTGCGCCGGGTCTCCCGCGCCTACCACGGCGTCCAGGAGCTGATCCTGCAGAACTTCCGGGCCAAGCCGGACACCGCGATGCGCGGCATGCCGGACGCCGAACTGGACGAGCTGGTCGCCACGGTGGCCGTCGCCCGGCACCTGATGGGCCCGGCCGCCTGCCTCCAGGCCCCGCCGAACCTGGTGGACGGCGAGTACGAGCGGCTGATCGCGGCCGGCATCGACGACTGGGGCGGGGTCTCCCCGCTCACCCCCGACCACGTCAACCCCGAGCGCCCCTGGCCGCAGATCGAGCGCCTCGCCGAGCGCTCGGCGGCGGCCGGCTTCGAGCTGCGCGAGCGCCTCGCCGTCTACCCCGAGTACGTGCTGCGCGGCGAGCCCTGGCTGGACCCGCGGGTGCTGCCGCACGTGCGCGCCCTGGCCGACCCGACCACCGGTCTGGCGAACCCGGACGCCGTGGTCCGCGGCCTGCCCTGGCAGGAGCCCGAGGACCTGCCGGAGTCGTACGGGCGCACCGACCTGCACACCGCCGTCGACACCGAGGGCCGCACCGGCGACCGCCGGGCCGACTTCGAGGACGTGTACGGCGACTGGGAGGTGCTGCGCGAGCAGGTGCTCGCCAAGGGCGCGCCCGAGCGCCTCGTCGGGGACCTCCGGGAGGCCCTGGCGGTGGCCGCGGACGACCCGACGCGGCTGACCGACGACCAGGCGCTGGCCCTGTTCCACGCGGACGGCCCGGCCCTGGACGCGCTCTGCCGGATCGCCGACGACGTCCGCCGGGACGCCGTCGGGGACGACGTCACCTACTGCGTCACCCGGAACATCAACTTCACCAACGTCTGCTACACCGGCTGCCGCTTCTGCGCCTTCGCCCAGCGCCGCACCGACGCGGACGCCTACACCCTCTCCCTGGAGCAGGTCGCCGACCGGGCCGCGCAGGCCTGGGAGGTGGGCGCCACCGAGGTCTGCATGCAGGGCGGCATCCACCCGGACCTGCCCGGCACCGCCTACTTCGACATCGCCCGCGCGGTGAAGGAGCGGGTGCCCGGCATCCACGTGCACGCCTTCTCGCCGATGGAGGTGGTCAACGGCGCGACCCGCACCGGGCTGTCGATCCGGGACTGGCTGCAGCGCGCCAAGGAGTCCGGCCTGGACACCATCCCGGGCACCGCCGCCGAGATCCTGGACGACGAGGTCCGCTGGGTGCTCACCAAGGGCAAGCTGCCGGCCGCCACCTGGGTCGAGGTGGTCACCACCGCGCACGAGCTGGGCATCCGCTCCTCGTCCACGATGATGTACGGGCACGTGGACACCCCGGAGCACTGGCTCGGCCACCTGCGGCTGCTCGCCGGGATCCAGCAACGCTCGCTTGAATTCGACAGCAGCGGTGGCTTCACCGAGTTCGTGACCCTGCCGTTCATCCACACCAACGCCCCGGTCTACCTGGCCGGCATCGCCCGGCCCGGCCCGAGCGCCCGGGACAACCGCGCGGTGGTCGCGATGGCCCGGCTGCTGCTGCACCCGCACATCCCCAACATCCAGACCAGCTGGGTCAAGCTGGGCGCCGAGGGCGCGGCCGAGATGCTCCGCTCGGGCGCCAACGACCTCGGCGGCACGCTGATGGAGGAGACCATCTCGCGGATGGCCGGCTCGGCCTACGGGAGCTACAAGTCGGTGCGCGACCTCCAGGCGATCGCCGAGGCGGCGGGCCGCCCGCACCGCCAGCGCACCACCACCTACGGCGAGGTGCCGGCCGAACGGCGGGCCGCGGCGCTGGCCTCGGACGGGCACCTGCCGGAGCTGCTGCCGGTGCTGGACTGAGGCCCGCGGCGTCCCGGTCGCCGTACGGGCGGCGGCCGGGACGGGGCGGTGGACTCCCGGCCGACGGGGGTGCCGAACTCCGGGGGACGGGGCCGGTTCGACCGGCTCTTCGAATACAGTGCGAGGGCGCGCGCCCGGCCGAGCGTCGCGCGGACCCCACACGCCCGAGGAAAGGCGCCCCGTCGTGATGCCACTGTGGTCACGCGCCCAGCAGCAGGACTACCGCAGCCGGGTGCGGGGCTGTCTGCTCGGCGGTGCCATCGGCGACGCGCTCGGAGCCGGCGTCGAGTTCGAGTCGCTGGAGAAGATCCGGGACCAGCACGGCCCGCAGGGCGTCACCGGCTACGTCCCCGCGTACGGGCGCACCGGCGCCGTCACCGACGACACCCAGCTCAGCCTCTTCACCGTCGACGGACTGATACGCGCCCACATCCGGCGCGACACCGGCAGCTGGCACCCGCCCACCGACCTGCACCTGGCCTACCTGCGCTGGGCCGC
Source organism: Kitasatospora sp. NPDC057512 (assembly GCF_042802135.1). Taxonomy (NCBI): domain Bacteria; kingdom Bacillati; phylum Actinomycetota; class Actinomycetes; order Kitasatosporales; family Streptomycetaceae; genus Kitasatospora; species Kitasatospora sp. NPDC057512. Next base: position 2,407 of record NZ_JBHVET010000458.1, on the reverse strand, counting down.
CACCCAGCGCGACTGGGGCCCGGACGAGCGCCGCCCCGACCTCGGCTGGCTCGGCCGCGAGGAGTGGCTGTACGCCCAGCGCGCCCCCGGCCAGGGCTGCCTGTCCGGCCTCAGCGGGGCCCACGCCGAGCGGCTCGGCACCCTGGAGGCCCCCAAGAACCCGCACTCCAAGGGCTGCGGCACGGTGGTGCGGGCGGCGCCCTTCGGGCTGCTCACCACCTGGGAGCCGGGCCTGGTGTTCCAGCTCGCGGTGGAGTGCTCGGTGCTCACCCACGGCCACCCCACCGGCTTCCTCGCGGCGGGCGCGCTCGCGGTGATCGTCCAGTCCGTCGCCCGCGGCGGCACCCTGGAGGAGGGCGTCCACCTCGCGCTCGCGCTGCTCTCCGAGCGGTCGGCGCACGAGGAGACCACCGCGGCGCTGCGGGCCGCCCTGGACGCGGTGCGGGCCGGGGAGCCGTCCGCCGAGCGGGTCGAGGCGCTGGGGGAGGGCTGGGTCGCCGAGGAGGCGCTGGCGATCGGGGTCTACTGCGCCCTCGTCGCGCACGACGTGCGCTCGGGCCTGCTGCTCGCGGTCAACCACTCCGGGGACAGCGACTCCACCGGCGCGATCTGCGGCAACCTGCTCGGGGCGCTGCACGGGGACACCGCGCTGCCGCCGGGCCTGCTGGCCGGGCTCGAAGGGCGCGGGGCGATCCTCGAACTCGCCGACGACTTCGTGATGGAGCTGGTGCACGGCGCCGAACTGCACGACCGGCGGACCCCGGAGGGCGCCAACTGGACCGCCCGCTACCCGGTGGCGGGCTGAACCGGGGCCGTGCGGGCCGGGGTTGAACAGGGGCCGTGCGGGCCGGGGTTGAACCGGGATCGGCCGTGGAGGCCGGAGCCCGGGCCGGACCGGGGCGGCCCCCGGAACGGGAGTTGCCCGTAGCGCCGGCCGCCGCCGACGGGCGACGGACACCGCTACGGGCAACTGGTCCGAGTGCGGAACCGGAGGGGAGGGTCAGCCCGGGAGCTCGCCGAAGGCGCCGCCCGCCGCCGCCGAGGCGAAGGTGTTCCAGGCCTCGGTCGAGAAGCGCAGTTGGGGGCCCCGGGGGTCCTTGGAGTCCCGGACGGCCACCTCCCCCGCGCCGGGGACGGCGATCTCCACACAGGCGCCTTGGCCCCCGCTGTGACTGCTCTTGTGCCAGGGGGTTCCGTACTCGGACGGGGTGATCATTCGTGGAATTCCTTCTCGATGTCGGCTATCAGCGACCGGCTCTCCGCGACACCGAGTGCGGCCGCTCTCAGGTAGTCGTACAGACCGGTATAGCGGCGCACGTCCGCCTCCTTCTCCAGGTAGAGATCGCTCGTCACACCTTCGAAGTAGACAACTGTGGAATCGGCTGACTCGGGGAACTCCAGCAGCGAGAATGTCCCGGTCATGCCGGGATGGGCGCCGTGCGAGAACGGGATCACCTGGATGGTGATGTTCGGGCGCTGGCTGAGTTCCAGCATCTGCCGCAGCTGCTGGGCCATCACCGCCTTGCTGCCGACCTCGCGGCGCAGCACCGCCTCGTCTATGACGGTCCACAGGCTGCCCAGCTGGTTCTCGCCGTGGACGCGCTCCTGGCGCTTCATCCGGACCTGCACCCGGCGCTGCACGGCGACCGCGTCGGTGTCCGGCTGGGTGCCCTCGACCACGGCCTGGGCGTAGTGCTCGGTCTGCAGCAGGCCGGGGACGAAGGAGGACTCGTACGCGCGGATCGAGGAGGCCTCGGCCTCCAGCCCGATGTAGACGCTGTACGGGGTCGGCATGTCGTTGAAGTCGTGCCACCAGCCGCGCTGGCGGGACTCCTTGGCCATCTCCATCAGGCTGGCGCGCAACTGGTCGTCGGGCACCTTGTAGACGTCGCAGAGGTCGCGCACGTCGCGCTGGCTGATGCTGCGGCGGCCGTTCTCCAGTCGGCTGATCTTCGACTGGGAGACCATCAGCCGGCCGGCGACCTCCTCCGCCGTCATGCCGAGGCCCTCGCGGAGTTTGCGCAGCTCCGAACCGAGGCGCCGACGGCGCACGGTGGGATTGACGTTGGCGGACACTTCGACCTCCGGCCGGACCTCTGGTGCTCGTTGGAACGGCAGTCCTCGGAACACTTCGGACATTGGGACCAACCCCCCTGACTTGGAGCAGCATGTCACCTTGGGCCAGGTCGGCGCCGGGGAATCACAGCAGCGCGGTAGAACAGATCATCGGAAAAGCACTTCCGCGAGACAGCGAAAGCCCCCAGGTGGTAATGCGGCTCGGACGACTCGGACAGGTACTGCGGAGGCCGTCCCCGGACCGGCCCGCACCTGCCCCGGGCACGTGCGGGGGCGGGCGGTTGCCGGGCGTCCGGGGACGGAGAAGGGGCGGTCGCCGGGCGACTCGCGT
>NZ_JBHVET010000457.1:0-7053 GCF_042802135.1 Kitasatospora sp. NPDC057512 | reverse complement strand
GTGTCGGCCTGTGTGCCGGCTTGGGCGTCGGCGCCTAGGACCGCCCGGCGGCGGTCGCGGCGCGGGACGCGGGTGGGACGCCGGGAGAGCCGGGCGAAGACCGCCACCAGGGCGAGGACGGCGGCGGTGGCGGAGGTGACGACGAGGCCCTCGGTGAGACCGGGCGGGCGGAAGGCGCAGGCGACGCGGGAGGCGCCGTCGTCCAGGGGCACGCCGATCATGCCGAGCACCGGGGCGGGGGTGAGGCGTCGGCCGCCGTCCACCGCGCAGGTCCACCCCTCGGCGGCCGGCACGGAGAGCAGCGCGGTGCCGGTGGAACCCGCCGGGAGGGTCGCGGTGAGGGTGTGCCCGCCGGCCTCGACCCGGGTCGCGCCGGTCGCGGTGAGCCGGGCGACGGCGGCCTCCAGGGCGCCGGCCCGCAGGCAGCCGATCGGGCGGGCGGGGACCTGGCTCACCACGTCCGACCGCAGCGTCACCCGGACCACCCCGTCCGCCGGGACGGTCCCCAACCGGTGGATCGGCACGGCGGTGGTGGGCTGCTCGCCGTCACTGCGGTAGTCGGTGCCCAGGCCGCTGACCGTGCCCCGGTACCAGACCCCGTGGAAGTAGGCCGTCCCGCCCGGCGTGCAGGCGGCCGTGAACACCGTGCCCTCCCCGCCGGCCGGCACCGACCAGCCGCTGGTGCCGTGCAGGGTCGGCGCGGGCCCGCCCGCCGGGACGGGCAGCGGGGCGTCGTACACCTGGCCGCCGAGCAGCGACTCCTGCCGGGACCAGACCGAGGAGGTCTCCGTCCGGGCCCCCGGCGGCAGCACGGTGACCAGCGGCGGCGCGGCGGCCCGCACCGGGGTGAAGCCGGGCGGCGGGGCGTCGTCGAGGTGGGTGCGGACGCCGAACAGCGCCTGCCCGACCGGGTCGGTGACGCTCGCGGTCTGCCGTCCGCCGGCCGTCCAACCCGCGCCGAGGTCGTGCAGCAGCAGGGCGGTGACGGTCGGCAGGTAGCTGCTGAAGTAGCCGCCGCCCTGGCCGTTCAGCAGCAGCGGGTCGTTGGGGGTGAAGGCGTGCGGGCCGGGGTCGCTGCGGCCGCGAGGCCAGTCGGCGCCCGCCCGGACGGCCGCGTGCCCGGCCCGGACGGCCGCCGGGGAGACCCCGGGGGAGGGGGCCGCGCCGAGTGCCGCGTACCCGGACCAGACGGCGTTGCCCAGCACCGCCCCGCCGATCACCCAGGTGGCGAGGGCGTTCGCCCGCCGGTCGGCGGGCCGGCGGTCCAGCAGCCACAGCGCGGCCGACAGGACGGCGCCGCCGACGGCCAGCAGCACCCAGGTGGACGGGCGCACCGAGTGCCGCCCCGCCGCCAGGCCGGCGATCACCGCCACCACGGCGGCGCCGCCCAGCACGGTGAGCCGGTCCGGGCGGTGCGCCAGCGAGACCCAGCCCGCCAGCACCAGCAGCCCGCTGAGCACGAAGGCCACCCGGTACGGCCCGCCGGCCGGGATCGCCAGGCCGTGCCAGACCAGCACCGTCGGGGTCCAGAGGAAGCCGACCGCCACCAGCACCAGCGCCGCGCACCACAGGGCGCGCTCCCGCGGCCGCACCCGCCGGTTGAACGGCAGCCCGCACACCACCAGCAGCCCGAAGACGCCGATCGCCACGTCCGGCAGCCGCTGCCCGCCGTGGGTGGCGGGCAGCAGCCGGGAGAGGTGGGCGGCGACACCGGACGGGCCCAGCGGCTCGACCGGGGACTCCGGCTGGGCCCGACCGGTGGCCAGCACCGCGACGAACAGCACGGGGGAGGCGAGCAGCACCCCGGCGGTGGCCGTGGTGACGGCCCGGCCGGTGGCCCGGACCCGGTGGCGCAACGGGAGCGGGGCGGCGAACAACCGGACGGTGAACAGCAGTCCGGCCGCCAGGGTGGCCAGCGCGGCGGTGTACAGGTTGCCCGTCCAGGCGAGCGCGACGCACAGCGCGCCGGCCACCCAGTGCCGCTCGCGCAGGCACCAGTCGGCGACCAGGCCGAGCAGGGGAAACGAGACCAGGCCCCAGAGCCACATCGGGGCGGCCCCGCCGACGTCCAGCACCCAGGCGCACAGCCCGTACCCGACAGCGGCGAACACCCGCAGCCACCGGGGGCCGGGGTGCAGCCGGCCGAGCAGCCGGGTCATCAGGGCGGTGCCCAGGCCGACGGTGGCCAGGGTGACCAGGAGGACGGCGAGCCGGCCCTGGTCGCGGGGGAGGAGTGCGGTGGGCCAGGAGAAGGGGTTCATCAGGTAGGCGAAGAAGTCCGCCAGGAACGGGGCCCCGTAGCCGCTGTTCCAGTTGAACAGCAGGTCCCCGGCGGCCTGCCCGTGCAGCAGGTCCCACAGGTGGGCGTGGTACGGCACGGCGACCGCCTCCGCCCCGGCCGGCCACCGCCCGCGCACCGTGGCCGCCAGCCCGTACCCGCCCATCGCCAGCCCCGCCGCACCCGCGCAGACCAGCCCCTCCCGCCGCCGCTCGCCCATCCGCACCCCGTTCCACGCACCTCGCCGGACCCCGCCAGCCTAGGCACGCCCCAGGCGCCCCCCACGTCGCACGCGCTCCCTCGAACGAGTGGAGTCCGAAGCGGCTCCGCCGAGTGGCCGTCTCCGATGGGACCGACCCGGCCAGTCCGCATCGTGGACGGCAGGTGTCAGCACCTGGGACGGCGGAGTAGGGTCCGAGCATGTCTCGCACCATTCGTCTCGCAGTAGTCCCCGGTGACGGCATCGGCCAGGAAGTGGTGGCCGAAGGCCTCAAGGTCCTGGGTGCCGCGCTTCCCGCCGACGTGAAGCTGGAGACCACCGAGTACGACCTCGGGGCCCGGCGCTACCACCGGACCGGGGAGACGCTGCCGGACGACGTGCTGGCGGAGCTGAAGTCGCACGACGCGATCCTGCTGGGCGCCATCGGTGACCCGAGCGTGCCGTCGGGCGTGTTGGAGCGGGGGCTGCTGCTCAAGCTGCGGTTCGCCTTCGACCACCACATCAACCTGCGTCCGGGCCGGCTCTTCCCCGGGGTGTCCTCCCCGCTGGCCGGCCAGCCGGAGATCGACTTCGTGGTCGTCCGCGAGGGCACCGAGGGCCCGTACGTCGGCAACGGCGGCACGCTGCGCACCGGGACGCCGCAGGAGGTGGCCACCGAGGTCAGCCTGAACACCGCGTACGGCATCGAGCGCGTGGTGCGCGACGCCTACCGCCGGGCGCAGGCGCGGCCGCGCAAGAAGCTCACCCTGGTGCACAAGAACAACGTGCTGGTGCACGCCGGGCACCTGTGGACGCGGATCTTCGCCGAGGTCGGCCGGGAGTTCCCCGAGGTCACCACCGACTACCTGCACGTCGACGCGGCGACCATCTTCTTCGTCACCCAGCCGGAGCGGTTCGACGTCATCGTCACCGACAACCTGTTCGGCGACATCCTGACCGACCTGGCCGCCGCCGTCACGGGCGGGATCGGCCTGGCCGCGAGCGGCAACATCAACCCGAGCGGCGAGTTCCCGTCCATGTTCGAGCCGGTGCACGGCTCGGCGCCGGACATCGCCGGCCAGGGCAAGGCCGACCCGACCGCCACCGTGCTGTCGGTCGCCATGCTGCTGGAGCACCTCGGCTTCGCCGCCGAGGCCGCCACGGTCGAGGCCGCCGTCGCGGCGGACCTGGCCGAGCGCTCGGGCACCCGCAGCACCTCCCAGGTCGGCGACGCGCTCGTCGCCCGAGTAGCCGGCTGACGGGCCGGATCCGAACACACGGTTCCGGCTGACGGGGCCGGATCGCACATCACCGCAGCTTGCAGCTGTTCGGCACGGCCCTCTGGATGCGAGTATCGACAGTGGGTCGTGCCGTTGTGCGTCCATTCCGGTGAAGTTTGCCGAAACGTATCTGCGGCGGTGGCGGCCCGGACCAACCCCACGGTGAAGGAAACAGCCATGAGCACGGCCACCCAGGCGCCCATCACGTTCGACCTCAAGCCCTCCGCCCACCCGCTGCCCGCAGCGGAGCGCGAGGCCCGGCTGGCCAACCCCGGGTTCGGCCGGGTCTTCACCGACCACATGGTCACCATCCGCTGGACCGAGGGCGTGGGCTGGCACGACGCCCAGCTGGTGCCGTACGCGCCGCTGGAGATCGACCCGGCGAACATGACCCTCCACTACGGCCAGGCGATCTTCGAGGGCCTGAAGGCCTACCGCCAGGCCGACGGCTCCATCGCCACCTTCCGCCCGGAGGCCAACGCCGCCCGCTTCCAGGCCTCGGCCCGCCGCCTGGCGATGCCGGAGCTGCCGGTGGAGGCCTTCGTCGAGGCCGTCGAGCTGCTGGTCCGCCAGGAGCAGGACTGGGTGCCGAACGAGCCGGAGCAGAGCCTCTACCTGCGCCCGTTCATGTTCGCCACCGAGGTCGGCCTGGGCGTCCGCCCGGCGAACTCCTACCTCTTCATGATCATCGCCTCGCCGGCCGGCGCCTACTTCCAGGGCGGCATCAAGCCGGTCTCGGTCTGGCTGTCCAAGGAGTACGTCCGGGCCGCCCCCGGCGGCACCGGTGCCGCCAAGTGCGCGGGCAACTACGCGGCCTCGCTGGTCGCCCAGGCCCAGGCCGCCGAGAAGGGCTGCGACCAGGTGGTCTGGCTCGACGCCGCCGAGCACCGGTGGGTCGAGGAGATGGGCGGCATGAACCTGTACTTCGTCTTCGGCGAGGGCAAGGACGCCAGGATCGTCACCCCGGAGCTGTCCGGCGCCCTGCTGCCCGGCATCACCCGCGACTCGCTGCTCCAGCTGGCCGCGGACCTCGGCTACGCCGTCGAGGAGCGCCGGATCTCCACCGACGAGTGGCAGCAGGCCAACGCCGACGGCACCCTCACCGAGGTCTTCGCCTGCGGCACCGCCGCCGTCATCACCCCGGTCGGCTCGGTGAAGTCCGCCGCCGCCGACTGGACCGTCGGCGCCGGCGAGCCCGGCCCGGTCACCATGGAGCTCCGCAAGGCGCTGCTGTCCATCCAGGGCGGCCAGACCCCGGACACCCACCACTGGCTGCACCGGATCGTCTGATCCCGCACCCCGGCCGGCCTGCCCCGTTTCGCATCCCGAGACGGGCGGGCCGGATCGCGGAGGCTGTGCCAGACTGCCAGCGTGTCCTCGCTGTCGCTGATTATTAGCAGCAGGCGCGCCGGTCCGCAGTGACCGCTTCCGCTGGACCCGATGCGGAGCGACCACGAGCGTCCAGACCCGCGCGCAGACCTCTCGCACCCGCGAGGGGTCTTTTTGTTTCTCCCGGACCGGCCGACGGCCCCCACAAGGGGCCCGGGGACACCGGGACCGCGCGCGGGACCATGGACAGTGGAGCCGGGACGAGAACGTCCGGCAGAGCAGTACCCAACCTCCCCGAAACGGAGAACCAGGGGTCATGACCGAGGTCACCCGTACCGACGACAGTTTCCACGTGTTCGACACCACGCTGCGCGACGGAGCGCAGCGCGAGGGCATCAACCTGACGGTGGCGGACAAGCTGGCCATCGCCAGGCACCTGGACGAGTTCGGGGTCGGTTTCATCGAGGGCGGCTGGCCCGGGGCGAACCCGCGCGACACCGAGTTCTTCGCCCGGGCCGCCGTCGAGCTGGAGCTGGAGCACGCCCGGCTGGTCGCCTTCGGCGCCACCCGCCGGGCCGGCGGCAAGGCGGCGGAGGACCCGCAGCTGGCCGCGCTGGTGAACTCCGGCGCCCCGGTGATCACCCTGGTGGCCAAGGCGCACGACCGGCACGTGGAGCTCGCGCTGCGCACCACCCTGGACGAGAACCTGGAGATGGTCCGGGACAGCGTCGAGTTCCTCCGCTCTCAGGGCCGGCGGGTGTTCATCGACTGCGAGCACTTCTTCGACGGCTACCGGGCGAACCCCGAGTACGCCGTGTCGGTGGTCCGCACCGCCCACGAGGCCGGCGCGGACGTGGTGGTGCTCTGCGACACCAACGGCGGGATGCTGCCGGGCGGCGTCCGGGAGATCGTCGCCGACGTGCTGGCCAGGACGGGGGCCCGGCTCGGCATCCACGCCCAGGACGACACCGGCTGCGCGGTGGCCAACACCCTGGCCGCGGTGGACGCCGGCGCGACCCACGTGCAGTGCACCGCCAACGGCTACGGAGAGCGGGTCGGCAACGCCAACCTGTTCCCGGTGGTCGGCGCGCTGGAGATCAAGTACGACCGCCGGGTGCTGCCCGCGGGCCGGCTGGCCGAGATGACCCGGATCTCGCACGCGATCGCCGAGCTGGTCAACCTGACCCCCTCCACCCACCAGCCGTACGTGGGCTTCTCGGCCTTCGCCCACAAGGCGGGCCTGCACGCCTCCGCGATCAAGGTCGACCCGGACCTGTACCAGCACATCGACCCCGAGCGGGTCGGCAACACCATGCGGATGCTGGTCTCCGACATGGCCGGGCGGGCCTCCGTCGAGCTCAAGGGCAAGGAGCTCGGCTACGACCTCTCCAGCGACCGGGACCTGGCCGGCCGGGTGGTGGCCAAGGTGAAGGAGCAGGAGAACCTCGGCTACACCTACGAGTCCGCGGACGCCTCCTTCGAGCTGCTGCTGCGCGACGAGGTGCGCGGCAGCCGGGACCGCTTCTACACCCTGGAGTCCTGGCGGACCATCAGCGAGCAGGGCCCGAAGGGCTTCACGGGCAACGAGGCCACCGTCAAGCTGTGGGCCAAGGGCGAGCGCCGGATCGCCACCGGCGAGGGCAACGGCCCGGTCAACGCGCTGGACCAGGCGCTGCGCGCGGCCCTGGAGGGCATCTACCCGCCGCTGGCCGCCTTCGAGCTGGTGGACTACAAGGTCCGCATCCTGGAGGGCCAGCACGGCACCGGTTCCAAGACCCGGGTGCTGATCGAGTCCACCGACGGCGCCGTCACCTGGTCGACGGTGGGCGTGGCCGACAACGTGGTCGCCGCCTCCTGGCTGGCGTTGGAGGACGCGTACACCTACGGCCTGATCCGGGCCGGCCTGGAGCCGACCGAGTAGCCGGCCCGGGCCGGTCGGCGCCCGACATGCCTGTGGCCCGCGGGAC
>NZ_JBHVET010000456.1:0-7060 GCF_042802135.1 Kitasatospora sp. NPDC057512 | reverse complement strand
CGGCTGGAGCGTGCTCGCCCGCGGCCCGGCGCACTACGTGGACGACCCCGCCGAGCTCGACCGGCTGGCCGGGCTGCCCGGCGCGGCCCCCTGGGCGGGCGGGGCGCGGCCGCGCTGGGTGCGGATCCGCCCGGAGGAGGTCAGCGGCCGGCGGCTGGTCACGGGGTGAGGCGGGAAGGCGGGAAGGCGGGAAGGCGGGAAGGCGGTGAGGCGGGGAGGGGCCGAGTGCCGGTACGGCCCGTGGACGGGCGGCCCCGACGGCTGGTAAGCAGACCGGAGACGGCCGGGCCGTCCGGGCCGCCGTCCGGGACGTACCACCAGGAGAGCAGGGGCGATGCGCAGAGTTCTGATCGTCGGCGCAGGGCAGGCCGGACTCCAACTGGCCCTGGGGCTACAGGCGCACGGCTACGACGTGACCGTGCTGACCGACCGCGGCCCGGAGGAGGTGCGCGGCGGGCGGGTGATGTCCAGTCAGTGCATGTTCGACTCCGCGCTGCGCACCGAGCGGGCCCTCGGCCTGGACCTGTGGGCCGACCGGGCGCCCCGGATCGAGGGCCTCGGGGTGTCGGTCGCCGGGCCGGAGGCGGAGCGGGTGGTCGACTGGGTCGGGCGGCTGGACGCCTACGCGCAGTCCGTCGACCAGCGGCTGAAGATGTCCACCTGGCTGGAGCTGTTCGCCGAGCGCGGCGGCCGGGTGGAGCTGCGCCAGGTGACCGCGGCCGACCTGCAGAACCTGGTCGGCTCGTACGACCTGGTGCTGGTCGCCTCCGGAAAGGGCGCGCTGGCCTCGCTGTTCGAGCGCGACCACGAGCGCTCCCCGTACGAGCGGCCGCAGCGCGCGCTGGCGGCCAGCTACGTGCACGGGCTCGGCCCGCGCCCCGAGCACGACTACCCGGCGGTGCGCTGCAACCTGGTGCCGGGCGTCGGCGAGCTCTTCCTGGTGCCGGCGCTGACCGAGGCCGGCCCGTGCGACGCCATGGTCTGGGAGGCGATTCCCGGCGGCCCGGCGGACGCCTTCGACGGGATCCGCGATCCCGCCGAACACCTGCGGGTGACACTGGAGTTGATGAGGACCTTCACGCCTTGGGAGTACGACCGGACCCGCTCCGGCGTCGAACTCACCGACGCCGGTGCGACGCTGGCCGGGCGCTTCGCCCCGGGGGTGCGCCGCCCGATCGGCGAACTGCCCGGCGGTGGCACGGTGCTGGGCGTCGCGGACGTGGTCGTCCTCAACGACCCGATCGCGGGGCAGGGCTCCAACAACGCCGCCAAGTGCGCCGCCGGCTACCTGGCGGCGATCCTCGCCCACGGCGACCGGCCCTTCGACCGGGCCTTCCAGCAGGCGGCCTTCGACGGGTTCTGGCGAACCGTGGCCCCCTCCACCACCTGGAGCAACGAGCTGCTCGCCCCGCCGCCCCCGCACGTCCTCCGGATCCTCGGTGCCGGGGGTTCGCTGCCCGCCGTGGCCCACCGGTTCGCCAACGCCTTCAACGACCCGGCGGACCTGGAGGAGTGGTACTTCGACCCGGCCAGGGCGGCCGCCTACCTGGCCTCGGTCGCGGTGGAGGACTGAAAGGTCAAGTTCTTCCCAAGTTCCGTACAAGCAAACACCCTTCGTGGTGGGTTCTTCTCGCCCCCACCCGAGGGGCGCCTCCGGCCCGGATCCACGGGCCGGGCGGGCGAAGCGGACACCAGGAGGAGAGCCAGTGGCGGTCGACGGGGGCAACATGGCCCAGGCAGTGATCGATACGGCGTACAACGAGCGCAAGCGGCTGCACACCGGGCGCAGCCGGACCGTCGCCGTGGTCCTGTTCGGCCTACTGATCGCACTCGGCTTCTTCCTGGCCCTGGTGGTCGGCAAGGCGGACCCGGACACCCCGCCGACCTGCGACGGCAAGACCATGACCCGGCACAGCGAGTGCCGGATATGGTCCAGCCGCGGCGGCGGGGGCACCTACTCGTACGACGAGATGATCGACCGTCGGGAGTCCGGGAACGGCGTGTGGCGGGTGGTCGGCTTCGGCGGCGCGGGCGTGGCCGCCGTCCTGATGGTCGTCTCGATCGCCAAGCTCAACCCGAACCGCCCGTGGGGCCAGCCGGTCGGTGCCGCCTGCCCGCGCTGCCGGGAGCTCAACCTGCGGGAGAAGCACACCATGCACAGCGTCACCAGGGGCCGGACCACCTACCGCTACAGCGGCATCGTCACCCTCTGCACCCCGGCCTGCGGCTTCTCCGCGATCCGCCAGCGCTGACCGGGGCCCCGGGGGCCGGCACTGCGGGGCCCCGGGAGCCCGAATAGGTCCTCCCGCTCCCACCGGCTACGCTCGATCCCCGTCGAACAAACGATGGGGTGGACCGAGTGGGCAGGTGGGAGCGGGCGCTGGACGCGGCCGGGGTGCGGGAGGCCGGGCTGCGGGCCGACTACGGCCGGCAGCGGGAGCAGGTCGCCCGGTACAAGCGGGAGGTCGCGCTCGCCGCCGACCTGCTGCTGCCGGCCCGGACGGTCCCGCACGTGATCGCCGCCGCCGCCTTCATGCACCGCACCGACACCCTGCTCGACAGCGGCCCGCTCGCCGAACGCCGGGCGGCCTCCGCCCGCTGGCAGCGCCAGGTCACCGACAGCCTCGCCGCGGGCCGCACCGACGACCCCGAGCTGCGGCCCCTGCTGAACAGCGTCGCCGCCCACCCCGTGCTGCGGGACCGGGTGCTGGACTTCCTCGCCGCGACCGGGGCCGACCTGGACTTCACCGGGTTCGCCACCGAGGAGGACCACCAGGCCTACATCGACGGGTACTCGCTGCCCGGCTTCATGGTGGTCGCCGCCCTGCTCGGCCCGGACGGCGACCAGAGCGACTACCGCGCCGCCTGCCGGACCTTCATCGACGGCAGCCAGCGGCTCGACTTCGTCAACGACCTCGCGGAGGACCTCGCCGAGGGCCGGCTGACCATTCCCGAGCAGGCCCTCCGGGAGCACGGCGTCACCCGCGCCGACCTGGAACAGGCCCGCGACCTGCCCGCCGTACGGGCCCTGCTCGCCGCCCTGCTCGACCGGGCCGACCGCAGCCTCGCCGAGGGCAGGGCCGTGATCGACCGGGTGCCGCCCGCCCACCGCCCGATGGTCCGCTGCATCGTCGGCGTGGAGGAGCTCACCAGTGCCGCCGCCCGCGCCGACCTCGGCGCCCTGCTGCGCCGCTCGGCGGGCCCGGCCAAGCCCGCCGCGCTGCGCCTGCTGGCCCGCGAGTACCTCCGGGCCCGCCGCCTGCGCGGCTGACCGGGTCGTGTCGTCCCGGTGGACGCGGGCGGGAGCCGGCGTCCACAAACGGAACCTCTCTTTGTCGTAGTCGATCCGGCGGGTCCGTCAGCTCCCTGTCCCGGGTCGGGTGGCCTGGCTAGCATGAGCCCGCTCAGCACGAAGGACCCAACCACCTGAATCATTGGGAGGACCCCCATGAGTGCCCTGCTGACCGACATCCGCGACGCCGGCCCGCTGGAGATCGACGAGGACGCCATCGTCTTCGAGGACGAGTTCGACGCCGACCTCACGCCCGCCGCCTGCCTCGCCGACCCGTGGGTGACCTACGTCCCGACCCGCTTCCCCTGTGAGTTCAACGCCTGATCCACCCGGATCCGAACGACACGGCGGACCACGGCGGACCGGGGGAGGACGGAACCATGAACGCACCGCCCGACCCCGGCTCCGCCGAGGCCGCGCACCGGGACGCGCTGCGGGACGAACTGGGCCGCAGAGCCGAGCAGTTGACCGCCCGGGCGCCCGGCCCGCACCGCCCGCTGCGCACCGACGGCCAGTGGTGGTACCTCCGGGACCCCCGGATGCCGGAGCTCGCCCACGGCTGGAAGCTGCACCTCTCCGCCCGGACGGCGGGCTTCGAAGCGCTGCTGGACACGGCGCTCCCGATCCTGCTCGCCCGGGTCTGCGACGTGAAGTTCGCGGTGAGCACGGCGGCACTGTGGGAACTCAACAGCGGCCGGCACGGCGCCGCCGCCGTGGGCAAGGCCGTCACGGTCTACCCCCGGCCCGAGGAAGTCCGGGCCCTGGGGCTGGAGTTGGCGCAGGCGCTGGCCGGCCGGGAAGGCCCCGCCGTGGTCAGCGACCGCCCGGTCCGGCCGGACGCCCCGGTGCACTACCGCTACGGCCCGTTCCGGGTCACCGACGACGAGGCGCAGGCCGGCATGGCCGGCCCGGACGGCGCGCTGTTCCCCGGCCTGGCCGAGGCCCGCTACCGCCGACCGCCCTGGGCGAGCGACCCGTTCGAGGCGTCCGGCGCCGCCGCCCGCCCGGCGACCACCAGGGTCGGCGACGGCCGCTACCGGATCACCGCCGGCATCACCCGCGCCCCGAGCGGCCACGTCTACCGCGCGGTCCACCTCGCCACCGGGCGCGAGGTGGTGGTCAAGCAGGCCCGGGCCTTCGTCGCCGAGGACGGCGCGGGCGTCGACGCGCGCGGCCGGCTGCGGCACGAGCGCCGGGTGCTCGACGTGCTGGCCGGGGTCCCCGGAGTGCCCGCGCTGGTCGACTACTTCCGGCACGGCACCGACGAGTACCTGGTCAGCACCGCCTGCGGGCGGACCGACCTGCGCCGCGAGGTGCTCACCCGCGGCCCGTACGACGCCGAGGCGGGGGACGCGGGCGGTGCGGGTTCCGCCGGCGGCCCGGGCGGACGGGACTGGTGGACGCTGGCGCGCGCGTTGCTGCGGGTACTGGACGCGGTGCACGCGCGCGGCGTGGTGTTCTGCGACCTCAAGCCCGCGAACGTCGTGCTCGACCGGGACGGCCGGCCCGCGCTGGTCGACTTCGGCGTGAGCGCCCTGGACGGCGACCGGCCGCCGGGCGCCACCGCCGGGTACGGACTGCCGGGCGCCACCGGGGAGGACCCGTCCGAGGACCACTACGCCCTGGGCGCCACCCTGCACCACGCCCTCACCGGCCTCGACCCGGTGGTGATCGACCCGGACCCGGCGACCAACCGCGACCGCACCCTGGCCTGCCTGCGCGCCGCCCTCCCGGAGCCCGGGCACCCGGCGGCGGAACTCGTCGAGGGCCTGCTGAGCTTCGACCCGGCGCGGCGTTCGGCCACGGCGGCCCGCCTGCGGGAGGGGACGGTGCCACCCCGGCGGGCCCGCCACGCGCGTTCCACCGCGGAGACCGGGCGGAGCGCCCTGGACGGTGCGCTCGACCACACCGTCACCACCTGCGTCCGGATGGCCCGTGAGCTGCTCGCCGCCGACCCGGGCGCCGAACGGCCCCGGACCCTGCTCTCGCTGTACGACGGCGCCGCCGGCCTCGGCCTCGAACTGCTCCAGCACCCGGACCGCCCGGACGCCCGCTCCGCCGCCGCCGAACTGGCCGCCTGGACGGCCGCCCACCCGGCCCTCGACCACCTGGACGGCTCGCTCCACCAGGGCCGTACGGGCGTCGACCTGTTCCTCGCCGAGGCGGCCGCCGTGCTGGGCACCGAGCCCCCGGCGCCCCGCCGGTACCAGGGGACGGGCGTCGACCAGATCGCGGGGACCGCCGGGATCGGCACCGGGCACCTGCTGCTCGCCGGGCTCGCCGGGCTCGGCCCGGAGGCGGGAGCGCACCGGGCGGCGGCGGCCGACTGCGCCGCCGGGCTGGTCGACCGTCCGCTGGACGACCTCGGAGAGGAGCCCAACCCCGGCACCGCCGCCCTCGCGGAGGGCTTCGCGCACGGCCGCGCGGGGGTGGCCCACTTCCTGCTCGCGATGCCCGACCAGGCGTCCCGGCGGGCCGCCCGGGAGATCGTGGACGGCCTCGCGGCCGACCTCCCCGGCATCATCGCCGCCGCCCGCGCACCCGGGGCGACCCGCCGCTACCTCTCCTGGTGCCGGGGGCTGGCCGGGCTCGGCACCCTGCTGGTCCAGGCCGGCCGCCAGTACGGCGACGACGCGCTGATCGCGCTGGCCGCCGACGCCGCCGACACCTGCCGGACGCTCGCCCCGAGGACCGCGCAGGTCTTCCGCTGCTGCGGCCTCGCGGGCGTCGGGGACCTCTGCGTCGACCTCGCGGTGGCCACCGGCGAGGCCCGGCACTGGGCCGCAGCCCAGGGGTTGGCGGAGCTGATCCTCACGCGGGCGGGCGGCAGGCCGAACCGGCCGCTGCTGCCCGGCCGCCGGCCGGACGCGGAGGCGCGGGCCTGGGCGGTCGGCACCCCCGGCGTCACCACCTTCCTGCGCCGCCTGGCCCGGCGGGGCGGCCCGGTCCCGGGGATGCTGCCGCTGCACTGACAGGCCCCGCAGGTGCGCGTCTGACGGCAGGCCCGTGGCCGGGCTTCCGCGTCCCGTCGGACGAGCACGGCCCGACGCGGGATCCAGCACCGGTCGAGAAGCCCCGCAGGACCTCCTGGGCCGGGTTGCGTACGCGCACGCCCCGACCACGGGTGTCGACCAGGCCGAGGGCCGTCGAACCACCCGTGTCGTCGCACGGCCGGCCCTCCCCGGCGAGCCCCGCCGACGAGTTCGCGGACCAGGAGCAGGACGGACCGACGCCGCGTGAATCCGGCGCCGGTCGCGGCCGGATCGGGCCGTGATCGGGGGCGCGTGGGGGTCCGCTGGAGTGCCGCTTGAGCCGGGCCGGTCTTGAGCCGACAGGGGACGGGCTCCCGGCCAAGGTGCCGATCGGCCGTACCGCCGGGCGCCGCCGGGTGCCTAGATTCGTTTTCGGGCGGCGCGAAGCCCGGGTCCGAGCGGCCCGAGTGCGGCGCACCCACGGGGGACCCGGCACATTCCGCAGCACCCGCTCGCAGGCACACCTTTCCGGTCCGACCGGCCCGCCTGCCATTTCTGAGGGAGTCCGCCATGTCCGACACCACCACGTCCCGTACCGCTGCCACCGAGGGCCTCGACCTCCAGGACCTCGACCTCAGCGAGCTGACCGTCACCTCGCTGCGCGACACCGTCGCGCTGCCGGAGAACGGCGCGTCCTGGGGCTCCTGCTCCTGCCAGGGCTCGTCCTCCTGCGCGCAGCCGCAGCTGCCGGACGTGCCGACCGCCTGACGTCCCGCCATCGGGGCCTGTCTTCGGC
>NZ_JBHVET010000455.1:0-7074 GCF_042802135.1 Kitasatospora sp. NPDC057512 | reverse complement strand
CCGATCGGCTTTCCGGGCGCCGCCGCGCTCCGGCCGACCGGGTCAGCCCTTGACGCAGACGACCTGCTTGAGGTGCGCGACCACCTCGACGAGGTCCTTCTGCTGCCCGATGACCTTCTCGATGTTCTTGTAGGCGCCCGGGATCTCGTCCACCACGCCGCCGTCCTTGCGGCACTCCACGCCCTTGGTCTGCTCGACCAGGTCCTGGGTGGTGAACCGCTTCTTCGCGGCGTTGCGGCTCATCTTGCGGCCGGCGCCGTGCGAGGCGGAGTTGAACGCCGCCTCGTTGCCCAGGCCGCGGACGATGTAGGAACCCGTCCCCATCGAGCCGGGGATGATCCCGAGGTCGCCGGAGCCGGCCCGGATCGCGCCCTTGCGGGTGACCAGCAGGTCGACGCCGTCGTACCGCTCCTCGGCCACGTAGTTGTGGTGGCAGCTGATGACCTCGTCGAAGGCGACCTCGGCCTTGGCGAACTCGCGCCGGACGACGTCCTGGAAGAGCGCCATCATCAGCGCGCGGTTGTTCTTGGCGTACTCCTGCGCCCAGAACAGGTCCTGACGGTAGGCGGCCATCTCCGGGGTCTTCGCCAGGAAGACGGCCAGGTCCTGGTCGATCAGGCCCTGGTTGTGCGGCAGCGAGCGGGCGACGCCCATGTGGTGCTCGGCCAGCTCCTTGCCGATGTTGCGCGATCCGGAGTGCAGCATCAGCCAGACGGCATCAGTCGTATCAATGCACAGTTCTATGAAGTGATTTCCTCCGCCGAGCGTCGCCATCTGCTGCATCGCCCGCCCGCGCCGCCACTTGACGTCCTCCGCGATGCCGTCGAAGCGCTGCCAGAAGTCGTCCCAGCCCGCCGTGCGGAAGCCGTACAGCTTGGACGGGTCGACCGGGTCGGTGTGCAGGCCGCGGCCGACCGGGATGGCCCGCTCGATCTCGCGGCGCAGGCCGGAGAGGTCGTCCGGGAGGTCCTTGGCGGTGAGCGAGGTCTTCACCGCGCTCATCCCGCAGCCGATGTCGACGCCGACGGCCGCCGGGCAGACCGCGTCCTTCATGGCGATGACGGAGCCGACCGTCGCGCCCTTGCCCAGGTGGACGTCCGGCATCACGGCGAGGCCGTGCAGCCACGGCAGCGAGCTGATGTTGCGCAGTTGCTGGAGGGCCGCGCCCTCGACCGTCGCCGGGTTCGTCCACATCCGGATCGGGACCCGGATTCCCGGGACTTCGGTGTACGTCATGGCTGAACGACCTCCATGGGCCGGGGAGTTCACGAGAATGGGGTGCCGCGCGACAGAGGATCCCGGCGCGGCCCGGGGAAGTTCAGGAGGCGACTGCGCTCAGGCAGTCGTGGCGAGGCGTGGGAGATACGGCCTCGGGGAGCGTCGTATGGCCTGCTCGACCCGCATGGTGACCGCCTCCCTTCGCTGCTCGCAGTTCGCACGTGCTGTGCGTCGGGGAACATCTATCCACGGAACGGTCCTGGCCCGCAATGGATTTAAAGACGCGTCCGGCCCGGCGGAGCGGGTGCTCCACCGGGCCGGAGGGTGTTCCGGGAGGGGCCGTCAGCTGACGACGGTGACCTCGCCGATGCCGAGTGCCCGCACGTCGTCGGCGATCACGGCGGCGTCGCCGACCAGGACGGTGACCAGGCGGTCCGGCGGGAAGGCCGCGACGACCGCCTCGGTGGCGGCGGCGGTGGGCAGTTCGGCGAGCTGCCGGTAGACCTCGGCCTGGTAGTCGTCCGGCAGGTACTGCTCGACCTGGTCGGCCAGGGTGCCGGCGACCGAGCCCGCGGTCTCGTACTTCAGCGGGGCGACGCCGACCAGGAACTGCACGGCCTCGTCGCGCTCGGCGTCGGTGAGGCCCTCGGCGGCGAGGGTGCGCAGGATGACCCAGGTGTCGGCCAGCGCGGGGGCGGTGGAGGCGGTGTCCACCGAACCGCTGATGGCGAGCATCGCGCGCCCGCTGCCGTCGGCCGCCGAGCGCAGCGGCTGGGCGAAGGCCCGCACCCCGTACGTGTAGCCCTTCTCCTCACGCAGGACGCGGTCGAGGCGGGAGGTGAGGGTGCCGCCGAGGCAGTAGGTGCCGAGGGTCTGGGCGGCCCAGACCGGGTCGTGGCGGTCGGGTCCGATCCGGCCGATGAGCAGCTGGGTCTGGACGGAGCCGGGGCGGTCCACGATGACGACGCGGCCGTGGTCGTCGCCGGCGACCGGGGCCTGGACGGACGGCTCGGCGGCCGCTCCGGTCCAGGTGCCGAGGGTGCTCTCCAGCAGCGCGGGCAGGTCGACGCCGGTGAGGTCGCCGACGACCACGACGGTGCTGGTCGCGGGGCGCACGTGGCCGTCGTAGAAGGCCTTGACGGCGGCGCGGTCGATCGACTTGACGGTGTCGGCGGTGCCGGCGCGCGGCCGGGAGAGCCGGTCGGCGGCGTCGAAGAGCTCGGCGTACAGGGCCTTGGCGGCGCGCCGGGCGGGGTTGGCCTGCTCGTGGACGATCTCGTCCAGGCGGTTGGCGACCAGCCGCTCGATCTCCGCCTCGGGCAGCGCCGGGGCGCGCAGGGCGTCGGCGAGCAGGGACAGGCCGCGCTGGAGCCGGGAGGCGGGGACCTCCAGGGAGACCCGGATGCACGGGTGGTCGGCGTGCGTGTCGAGGGTGGCGCCGGCGCGCTCCAGCTCGGCGGCGTACTCCTCGGCGCTGAGGGTGTCGGTGCCCTCGCTGAAGGCGCGGGCGAGGATGCCGGCGACGCCGTCGAGGCCCTCGGGCTCGGCGGCGAGCGGGACGTCGAGCAGGACCTCGACGGCGACCAGCTGCTGACCGGGCCGGTGGCAGTGCAGGACGGTGATGCCGTTGCCGAGGGCGGCCCGCTCGGGGGCGGGGAAGTCCCAGGGGCTTGGCGTGCCCGGCCGGGGCTGCGGGTGGAAGGTCATGGCGGGGACGTAGTCGGTGCTCATACGGCGGCACCCTCCTCTTCGGAAGCGGCGTCGGAGTCGGCGGCGGTCTCGGCGGCGGCGGTCGGCTCGTAGGCGAGGACGGCCCGGTTGTCGGGGTGGAGCCGGGCCTTGGCGATGGCCTGGACCTCCTCGGCGGTGACGTCGAGGACCTTGGGGAGGGCGTCGTTGAGCAGCTCCGGGTCACCGAACAGGACGGCGTAGCGGCACAGTTCGTCGGCCCGGCCGGCGACGGTGGTGAGCCGGTCGAGCCACTCGCGCTCGATCTGGGCCTGGGCGCGTTCGAGCTCCTCGGCGGTGGGGCCCTCGGCGGCGAAGCGGGCGAGCTCCTCGTCGACGGCGGTGCCGATCTGCTCGATGGTGGCGTCGCCGGAGGTCTTGACGTCGAGCCAGCCGAGGCTGGGGGCGCCGGCCAGCCGCAGCAGGCCGAAGCCGGCGGCGACGGCGGTGCGGTCGCGGCGGACCAGCCGGTTGTAGAGGCGGCTGGACTCGCCGCTGCCGAGGATGGTGAGGGCGAGGTCGGCGGCGTCGGCCTCGCGGGTGCCGTCGTGCGGGAGGCGGTAGGCGGCCATCAGGGCGCGGGAGGGGACGTCCTCGTGGACGTCCTCGCGGATCTCGCGGCCGATCGTCTCGGGGAGCTCGCCCGAGCGCGGGGGCTGCTTGCCGTCGTGCGCGGGGATGGAGCCGAAGTACTTCTCGACCCAGGCGACGGTCTGCTCGGGGTCGATGTCGCCGACGATGGAGAGGACCGCGTTGTTGGGCGCGTAGTACGTCCGGAAGAACGTGCGGGCGTCCTCCAGGGTGGCCGCGTCGAGGTCGGCCATGGAGCCGATCGGGGTGTGGTGGTACGGGTGGCCGTCGGGGAAGGAGAGCGCGGTGAGCTTCTCGAAGGCGGTGCCGTACGGGACGTTGTCGTAACGCTGGCGGCGCTCGTTCTTGACGACGTCGCGCTGGTTCTCCATGGACGTCTCGTCGAGCGCGGCGAGCAGCGAGCCCATCCTGTCGGCCTCCAGCCAGAGCGCGAGCTCCAGCTGGTGGGTGGGCATGGTCTCGAAGTAGTTGGTGCGCTCGAAGCTGGTGGTGCCGTTGAGCGAGCCGCCGGCACCCTGGACGAGCTCGAAGTGCCCGTTGTTGGTGACGTTGGCCGAGCCCTGGAACATCAGGTGCTCGAAGAGGTGGGCGAGGCCGGTGCGGCCCTTGACCTCGTGCCGGGAGCCCACGTCGTACCAGAGGCAGACGGCGGCGACCGGGGTCAGGTGGTCCTCGGAGAGGACTACGCGCAGGCCGTTGGCCAGGCGGTGCTCGGTGATGGCGATGCCTCGGCTGGAGGCGGGGGCCGGGTTGGCCATGCGCTCGGGTCCTTCCCGTCGTCGATGTCGGGGGTTCGTGTGGCGTCCCCCATTGTGGTGCAACGTGCGGGAGCCGTGTTCGTGTCCGCGCGGACGGGGCCGTTCGCCAGGGGCGGAAGAGGGCCGCTGACCGGGAGTGTCGGCGCGAGGGTCCACAATGGGGGCGCCGCGCCCTGTCGACGGCGCCCGGTTGACGGGTCCGGCGGCGGGACGGTGCGGAGACGAGCGACGACCGCCCCCCGGCGTTCGGCGACCGACCGAGACACAGCCAGCGACACGTAAGGGAGCCCCGCCGCGATGGCCCGCCGCAGTTCGCAGACCCCGCCGCCCGGAGACTTCGAGGAGCGGATCCTCGACGTCGACGTCGTGGACGAGATGCAGGGCTCCTTCCTGGAGTACGCCTACTCGGTGATCTACTCGCGTGCACTGCCCGACGCGCGGGACGGCCTGAAGCCGGTGCACCGCCGGATCCTGTACCAGGCCAACGAGATGGGCCTGCGCCCGGAGCGCGCGCACGTGAAGTGCGCCCGCGTGGTGGGCGAGGTGATGGGCCGGCTGCACCCGCACGGCGACCAGTCGATCTACGACTCGGTGGTGCGCATGGCGCAGCCGTTCTCGATGCGGCTGCCGCTGATCGACGGGCACGGCAACTTCGGTTCGCTGGGCAACGACGACCCGCCGGCCGCGATGCGCTACACCGAGTCGCGGCTGACGGCCGCCTCGATGGCGATGGTGGAGTCGATCCACGAGGACACCGTCGACTTCGGCCCCAACTACGACGGCAGCGAGCAGGAGCCGCTGGCGCTGCCGGCCGCGTTCCCCAACCTGCTGGTGAACGGCGCGACGGGCATCGCGGTCGGCATGGCGACGAACATGCCGCCGCACAACCTGTCCGAGGTGGTGGCCGCGGCCCGGCACCTGATCAAGCACCCGAACGCGGACCTGGACACGCTGATGCGGTTCGTGCCCGGTCCGGACCTGCCGACCGGCGGGCGGATCGTGGGCCTGTCGGGCATCCGGGACGCGTACGAGTCGGGCCGCGGCACGTTCAAGATCCGGGCGACGACGACGGTGGAGGCGGTGACGGCCCGCCGCAAGGGCATCGTGGTCACCGAGCTGCCGTACAACGTCGGCCCGGAGAAGGTCATCTCGAAGATCAAGGACCTGGTCAACGCGAAGAAGCTCCAGGGCATCGCGGACGTCAAGGACCTGACCGACCGCGAGCACGGCCTGCGGCTGGTCATCGAGGTGAAGAACGGCTTCGTGCCGGAGGCGCTGCTGGAGCAGCTGTACAAGCTGACGCCGCTGGAGGAGACCTTCGGCATCAACAACGTGGCGCTGGTGGACGGGCAGCCGCTGACGCTGGGGCTGAAGGAGCTGCTGGAGGTCTACGTCGACCACCGCTTCACCGTGGTGCGCCGGCGCAGCGACTTCCGCCGCCGCAAGCGCGAGGAGCGGCTGCACCTGGTCGAGGGCCTGCTGGTGGCGCTGCTCGACATCGACGAGGTCATCGCGATCATCCGGTCGAGTGACAACGCCCAGCAGGCGAAGGAACGCCTGATGGAGCACTTCTCGCTCTCGGAGACGCAGACCGCGTACATCCTGGACACCCCGCTGCGGCGGCTGACCCGCTTCGACCGGGTGGAGCTGGAGCAGGAGAAGGAGAAGCTGACCTCCGAGATCGCGGACCTGACCGAGATCCTGGAGTCGGACACCAAGCTGCGCAGCGTGGTGTCGTCCGAACTGGGCGCGGTGTCGAAGCAGTTCGGCACCGAGCGGCGCACGGTGCTGCTGGAGGCGGGGGCGGTGCCCTCGGCCGCGTTGGCGGTGCCGCTGGAGGTCGCCGACGACCCGTGCCGGGTGCTGCTGTCGTCGACGGGCCTGCTGGCGCGGACGGCGGACGGCGAGCCGTTCGAGGTGTCCGAGAAGCGGGCGAAGCACGACGTGATCGTGTCGGCGGTGCACGCGACGGCCCGGGCGGACGTCGGCGTGGTCACGTCCGCGGGCCGGGTGCTGCGGCTGCCCGTGATCGACCTTCCGGCGCTGCCGCCGACACCGTCGCCGACGCTGGCGGGCGGGGCCGCGGTGGGCGAGTTCCTGCGACTGGAGGACGGGGAGCGGGCACTGGCGCTGACCACGCTGGACGAGTCCTCGCCGGGGCTGGCGCTGGGCACGCTGCAGGGCGTGGTGAAGCGGGTGGTGCCGGAGTGGCCCGCGAACAAGGACGAGTTCGAGGTGATCGCCCTCAAGGAGGGTGACGAGCTGGTGGGCGCGGTCGAACTGCGCACCGGCGAGGAGGACCTGGTCTTCATCGCCTCCGACGCCCAGCTGCTGCGCTACCCGGCGGGCCAGGTGCGTCCGCAGGGCCGTCCGGCGGGCGGCATGGCGGGCATCAAGCTGTCGGACGGCGCGCGGGTGCTGTCCTTCACGGCGGTGGACCCGGCGGCGGACGCGGTGGTGGTCTCGGTGGCCACGGCCACGGGCACGCTCTCCGACGGCGAGCAGACCAGCTGGAAGGTCACCCCGTTCGAGCAGTACCCGCGCAAGGGCCGCGCCACCGGCGGCGTCCGCTGCCAGCGCTTCCTGCGCGGCGAGGACGCCCTGGCCTTCGCCTGGGCCGGCGCCGCCCCGGCCCAGGCCGCCACCGCCAAGGGCGCCCCGGTCGACCTGCCCGAGCGCGACCCGCGCCGCGACGGCTCCGGCACCCCGGTCACCACCCCGATCGCGGTGGTCGCCGGCCCGGCGTAGCGGCTCCTGCCCGAGCGGAGGGGCACCGGAC
>NZ_JBHVET010000454.1:0-7088 GCF_042802135.1 Kitasatospora sp. NPDC057512 | reverse complement strand
GGTCAGGTCCTTCAGGACGACATCGGCACCCGCCTCGCGCAGTTGGTCCGCGGAGAACGGCCCGGTGGCCACGGTCACCGCGAGGGCGCCGCCGGCCCGCGCCCCGGTGATGTCGCCGAGGTGGTCGCCGACGTAGACGGAGGCACCCTGCTCCCGCAGGACGGCGCCCTTGCGGTCGGCGAAGACCGAGCCGAAGACGTCGTCGACCTTGATGCCGAGCGCGGCGAGGTTCAGTCGGGCGTTGGGCTCGAACTTGCCGGTGACGACGATCGTCCGACCGCCGTGCCGGTGGACGGCGGCGATCGCCTCCAGCGCGCCGGGCAGCAACTCGCCCACCGGGGCGCCGTACTCGGGGAACAGCGCCCGGTACCGGTCGGCGGCCGTGTCCACCTCGTCGGCGGGGAACCAGTGGGCCAGCTCCTCCTCGATCGGCGGGCCGACGCGGGTGATCGCCAGGTCGCTGTCGATGGCGACCCCCGTCTCGGCCGCCACCATGTCCAGCACCGCCTTGATGCCCGGCCGGCCGTCGGCCAGCGTCATGTCGAGGTCGAACCCTATGGTCAGTGCGGGTGCGGGGGATGCGTTGATCTCGGTCGTGTTCATGGCAGCAATGATCCGGCCCAACCTTGTGGTGAAGCAAGTTTGAGACTTCGTCAGACCTGAAGTCCCGAGCGTCGGCGGCGGGTCGGGTTCCCGTCGGGCGCGCGGGGGGAGTCGTCGACGGCCGACTCCGGCAAATCGCCCGCAACCCGGCAGACCTGATGATTTCGACGCCAATGCCGGTGCGGTCAGGGCATTTCCGACCTGACTCACTGTCAATTGCTGTTTCCTTCTGGATGAAAGACCAGGCGATCTTGCCGAGGGGTCGCCCGCGATGTAGCTTCGTCTGTAGCGTCATGAACACGCCAGCTAGCGTCGCGGAATCAACCGGGGGGCTGTGTTTGCCGATGAAGTTCTGGTGTCGACCAGTGATCCGACTGCCACGGGCTGCCTGATCGTGCCCAGGGGGCTCCCGGCTCTGGAAGAGCCCGCCGATGAGATTTCCGGCGCAGGAGAGCCTTTTCCCCGGGCAGGCGCATCGGCCGCTTCGGCATGATGGCGGATCGTCCCCCCTCACCACGGAAATCCGGAACCACTTTCAGTAGTAGGCCTTTCCCGGCATGCCCGCGTGTCCGTGTGCTCACGCGCTCGAGCGCCCGCCGGGACCTTTCACTGTCGTACGGCAGCAAGGAGGACTCATGAAGACCGGTCATCAGCGGGACGGCGAATCAACGGTTCCAGTGTTCGAGGACTTCCGGGCCGGCGTGGCGTTTCGCGACGTCATGCCCGTCCTGGCCAGCCGGGAGTCCTTCGGTGCGGCACTCGAAGGCCTCACGGAGTGGTCGACTCCACTCGCCCCGGACTACGTCGCCGGCATAGACGCGCGCGGCTTCATCCTCGGTGGGGCCCTGGCGGACCGCCTGGGCTGCGGCTTCCTGGCCATTCGCAAAGAGGGGAAGCTGCCGGGCGAGACGGTGGGCCGGACGTTCTCCGGTGAATACTCGACCGACCGGATCGAGATTCGCAAGGACCTGGTGCCGCCCGGTGCCCGGGTCCTCATCCATGACGACATCGTCGCCACCGGGAACTCGGTGGCGGCCGCCGTGGAAATGCTCGAGGAACTGGGCGCCACGGTGGTCGGAATCACGTGCCTGATCGAGAAGTCGTTCCTGAAGGGAAGGTCGCGCGTGAGCGTGCCTCTCTTCTCGGTCTATTCGTTCGACGCGTAAGGGAGTTGCTCGTGGCAGTGGAAACAGCACAGCAGACGTCGGTCCAGGAGCGGCTCACACAATTATGGGCCGCCCGGCTGGAGATCTCGTCGATCGGCCTGGACGAGGACTTCTTCGAACTCGGCGGCGACTCGCTGACCGCCGCGGAACTGCAGGGGGACATCGACCGGGAATTCGGGGTGGAGGTGTCGGCCACGACCCTCTTCCTGTCGCCCACGATCGCGGAGTTGACCCAGGTGATCGAAGAGGCGGTGGCGGCGGCCCCGCCCGGCACGGCCGAGGCGTACCCGGGAGGCCGGCAGTGAGCACCGGCACGGCAGGAGACCTCACCGATCCCGCGCTCTACTCCCAGGGTGAACCGCACGAGGTCTGGCGCCGCCTCCGCGCACACGACCCGGTCCACTGGCAGCCGAACTCCGGCCGTGGTGGCGGCTACTGGGTCGTCACCCGGTACGCCGACGTCGAGCGGGTGCTGCACGACTACTCCGCCTTCACCTCGGAGCGGGGCACCCTGCTCAACCTGCTCGGCCGCGGCGACCCGGCGGCCGGGAAGCAGCTGGCGGCGACCGACCCGCCGCACCACGACCGGGCGCGGATCCCGCTCAAGCAGGCCCTCGCCGTCAAGCCGCTCGCCTCGTTCTCCGACCGGATCCAGGCCGGCATCCGTGACCTGCTCGCCCCCGGGGCCGACGGACAGCCCTTCGACTTCGCGGTCGCGATGGCCCGGCTGCCCCTGGTCGCCCTCAGCCCCATCCTCGGGCTGCCCGCCGAGGACCACGAGCGCCTCATCCGCCTGGCCATGATGTCGACGGCGGAGGAGGACCCCGAGTTCCAGTTGCCGGGCGGAGTGGAGCCGACCCTCAAGCGCGGCCACCGGGAGATCTTCGCCTACTTCTCGGACCTGGTCCGGGCCCGGCTGCGGAACCCCGGCGACGACCTGATCAGCGTGCTGGCCGAGACCGAGGTGGACGGCGAGCCCATCTCGACCGGTTCGGTGATCTCCAACTGCTACAGCATGCTGCTGGGTTCCGCCGGAACCCTGCCGCACGTGCCGATCGCCGCGATCGTCGAACTGGCCGGCAGCCCGCGGTACGAGGACTGGGCCTCGCACCCGGAGCTGCTGGACTCCGGCATCGAGGAGGCCCTGCGCTGGGCCACGCCGGCCAGCAACTTCATGCGCTACGCGCTCCAGCCGGTCGAACTCTCCGGCGTGCGGATCGCCGAGGGCGACGCCGTGGTCGCCTACCTCGCCTCGGCCAACCGGGACGCCGAGGTCTTCCCCGACCCCGACGTGTTCGACATCCGGCGCCGCCCCAACCGGCACCTCGCCTTCGGTGTCGGCCACCACTACTGCGTCGGCTCGCACCTCGCCCGGCTGGCCCTGCGCCTGCTGTTCACCGAGCTGTTCGCGACGTTCTCCTCGATCGAGGTGGTCGGCGAGATCGAGCGGATGCACTCGACGTTCCTGGCCGGCTTCAAGCGGGTGCCCGTCGCGGGCGTGCCCCGCAGGGCCACGGTGAAGGGCTGAGGCGGATGACCCACTGGGTACCGGACCTGCCGGTCGTGCCGCTCCACGCCCCGCCGCACATCCTCGACCTGGTCGAGCCGTTCCGGGGCCGGGGCGCGGCGGTCGTGGACGCCGAGGGATCGCTCGACCACGCCGAGCTGGACGAGCGGTCCGCCGTGGTCGCCACCGCGCTGCGGGCCGCCGGGGTGGAGCCCGACAGCCCGGTCGTCGTGCACGCGCGGCTGTCGCGCTGGGCGGTCGTCGCCATGCTCGGGGTGCTGCGGGCCGGAGCCCGGTACGTCCCCGTGGACGCGGGGTTCCCGGTCGCCAGGCAGCGCTACATCGCGGAGGCGAGCGGCGCGCGGCTCGCGGTGTCGGAGCCGGGGCTGGACGTCCGGCTCGACGGCCTCCGATCGGTGCCGGCCGACACCGACGGTCCCCGGGGCGAGACCGTCCGCGGCACCCTGGCGTACACCTGCTTCACCAGCGGGTCGACCGGCCGGCCGAAGGGCGTCACGATCTCCGCCGCCGCGCTGGCGGCCTCGACCGCGGCCAGACTCGCGTACTACCCGACGCCGGTCTCGACCTTCCTGCTCTGCTCGTCGATCTCCTTCGACAGCTCGGTCGCCGGCATCTACTGGACGCTGGCCTGCGGCGGCCGACTGGTCATCCCGAGCGACCGCCCGGCGGACCTGCTGGCCGTCGGCCGGGCCGCGCGGGAGTACCGGGCGTCGCACCTGCTCATGCTCCCGTCGCTCTACGACATCGCCCTGCGCGGCGGCCTCGCCGAGCGGGCCGACACGCTCTCGACGGTGATCGTCGCCGGCGAGGCCTGCCCGCCCGACCTGGTCCGGCAGCACTTCGAAGCGCTGCCCCGCACCCGGCTCTACAACGAGTACGGTCCGACGGAGTGCACGGTGTGGAGCGCGGTCCACGAGTGCACCCCGGCGGACGCGGACCTCCCGGACGTGCCGATCGGCGGCGCCGTCCCCGGGGCGAGCCTCTACGTCCGCTCCGCCGACGGCGCCGCCGTACCGCCCGGGGAGCCCGGGGAGCTCCACATCGGCGGACCGGGCCTCGCCGAGCCGGCCCGCGAGCTCTACCGCACGGGGGACATCGTGTCCGTCACCGCCGGGGCCGAACTGCGCTTCCACGGCCGGGCCGACCACCAGCTCAAACTCGGCGGGATGCGCGTCGACCGCTCCGAGATCGAGCAGGCGCTGCGCACCCACCGGGACGTGGCGGCGGCCGCGGTCGGCGTCTGCACCGTCCAGGGGCGGAAGAAGGTGGTCGGCTTCGTCAGCTCGACGACCGGGGAGGTCGACCGGCGCAGCCTCCGGGCACACCTCATCGAACGCCTGCCGGCCGTCGCCGTACCGAGCCGCATCGTGGCGCTGCCCCGGCTGCCCGTGCTGCCCAACGGCAAGGTGGACCACGGCGCGATCGACGAGCTGGCCCACGACACGCTGCTGCAGAAGAACTGACCGACGGAAGGAGGTGGGGACGACCGTGGCAGCACCCCGTTGGCTGATGTGCCGTCAGCGTCGACCCGACGCCGCCCTGCGCCTCTACTGCTTCCCGCACAGCGGCGGTTCGCCCGGCGAGTACCTGCGCTGGGCGGACCGGCTCCCCGCCGAGGTCGAGGTGTGGGGGGTCCAACTCCCGGGCCGCGGAAGCAGGATGCGCGAGCCGGCCATGACCGACATGAGGGAACTGGTCGGCGCGTTGACGGAGCAGGCCGAGTTCTCCGGCCCGTACGCCTTCCTCGGGCACAGCCTCGGCGCGATCGTCGCCTACGAGACGGCCGTCGCGCTGAGGGCGCTCGGGCGCCCGGAGCCGGAGCAGCTCATCGTGTCCGTGAACGGCCCCCCGCACCTGCACCGCCCCGGACTGCCGCTCCACCTCCTCGACGGCGTCGACTTCGTCCCCCGGGTCGAGGAGCGGTACGGGCCGCTGCCGCCGGAACTCGGGAACGACGTGCGGATGCGCGAGCTGTACCTGGCCAACCTGCACGCGGACCTGACCGTCGTCGCGACCTACCGGCACGTCCCGACCGCCCCGCTGGGCTGCCCCGTCCTCGCGCTCGGCGCCACCGACGACTGGGAGGACGAGAGCAGGCTGCGCGAGTGGGGCCGGCACACCACCGGCCCGTCCGACGTCCGGATCCTTCCGGGCGGCCACTTCTACTTCCGGGACCACCCGGACCTCTTCTTCGACTGCCTGACGGACAGCCTCGGCGCCCTCACCGGGGGCCCGGCCGTCCGCCCGGCACCCGACCCCCAGGGAGCGCCGTGACCAGCCAGACCATCGACCTGCGGAGCGACACCGTCACCAGGCCCAGCGCGGCCATGCGAGCCGCCATGGCCGCCGCCGAGGTCGGTGACGACACCCTCGGCGACGACCCCACGGTGATCCGGCTGGAACGGATGCTCGCCGACGCCTTCGGGTTCACCGGCGCGCTGTTCCTGCCCAGCGGGGTCATGGCCAACCAGCTCGCGCTCCGGCTGCTGGTGCCGCCGGGGCAGGAGCTGCTGGCCGACGCCGGCGCGCACTTCCTCCTCTACGAGGACGGGGGAGTCGCCTGGCACGGCGGGATCCTGACCCGGACGACGGTCTCCGAGGACGGGCTGATCGACCCGGAGGTGCTCGCCCGGATGATCCGTCCCGCCACCGCCTACGGCAGCGGGACCCGGGCGGTGGCGGTGGAGAACACCCACAACGCCGCCGGCGGCGTGGTGTACCCGCTGGCCGCGCTGGAGGAGATCCGGCGGGTCACCCGCGAGGCCGGGGTCACGGTGCACTGCGACGGCGCCCGGATCTGGAACGCCCACGTCGCCAGCGGCGTCCCCTTCGAGGCCTACGGAGCCTGTTTCGACACGCTGTCCCTCTGCTTCTCCAAGGGGCTCGGCGCACCCGCCGGCACCGTGCTGCTCCTCGACGCCGACCGTGTGGAGGAGGCCCGGGTCATGCGGCACCGGATGGGCGGCTCCATGCGGCAGACCGGGATCCTGGCCGCCGCCGCCATCCACGCCTTCGAGCACAACATCGGGCGGATGGCCGAGGACCACGCGAACGCGGCCCTGATCGCCGGTCTGCTGCGCGACGCCGGACTGGACGTCCGGGAGCCGCAGACCAACCTGGTGTTCGTGGAGGTGCCCGATGCGGCGGGGGTGCAGGAACTCTGCGCGGCGTCCGGCGTTAGGGTCTCGGTGATGGGACCGCAAACGGTCCGCCTGGTGGCCCACTTGGACGTCGACAAACAGCAGTGCGAGCGGGCGGCACTGACGGTCGCCAAGGCTGTCGCCCAACCGGCCACGGGCAACTGAGCACGTGTAGGAGCAGCTTGAGATGTCGTTCCGAGTGTGGCTGTCGGCCAGGTTCTTCCTGTTCTTCCTGACCTGGAGCTCGTACCTCTCCTACTGGGGGGTCTGGCTGCTCGCTTCCGGTTTCGGACCGACGGAAGTCACCGCGATCATCACCGCCGGTCTGCTGTCGCGCTCGGTCTCCATCGCCGTCGTCTTCCCGGTGCTCTGCCGGACGGTCCCGCTCCGGAGACTGTCGCGACTGATCGCCTGGACGGCGACGGCGCTCAGCCCGCTCTACCTGACGCACCCTCAGTTCGCTTCGATGATGGTGGTGTCGGTCCTCGTCGGCATCAGCTACCCCCTGCTGATGCCGTTGAGCGAGACCCTCGCGACCATCGGCGCGGCGAACGGGCAGGTCGACTACGGGAGCGTCCGCTACTTCGGCTCGGCGGGGTTCCTCTGCGGCCTGGGCGTGTCCGGCGTGATCGGGCGGACGGTCGGCAGCTC
>NZ_JBHVET010000453.1:0-7101 GCF_042802135.1 Kitasatospora sp. NPDC057512 | reverse complement strand
GTGCCGCGGGGTTCTGATTCCCGGACCGGGTGCGCGGCATGTCGCGGCGCGGGATGACGGCGGCGGGCACCGGGCGGCCCCTGAGCTCCCTGGCCAGGTACTGGGAGAGCGACCAGCCGTCCGCCCCGTCCGCGTCCGGATCGGTCACCGCGTAGCCGACCAGCCGCCGCCGCCCCGGCGCCGGCTCCACGTAGACGACGGCCGCCTCCCGCACCGCCGGGTGCCCGCGCAGGGTGCCCTCCGCGTGGACCGCCGCCCGCACCCGCGCCAGCACGCCGGTCGGCCGCTCCGTGCCGAGCGGGCCGACCACGGTCGCGGCCCGGGCGGTGAACTCCAGCACGCCGTCCGCCCGCAGCACCCCGAGGTCGCCGGTCAGCAGCACCCGGCCGTCCGGGTCGAAGTCCGCCCGGACGAAGCGGCGGGCGGTGTCCGCCGGCCGGTTCAGGTAGCCGCGGGCCAGGCCGGCGCCGGCGACCGCGATCTCCCCGGTCATGCCCTGCTTGGCGGGGGTGCCGTTCGGGCCCAGCACGTACACCCGGGTGCCGGGGAAGGGCCGGCCGACCAGCGAGACCCGCTCGGCGCCCTCGGCGGCCGCGGTGCCCCGGGCGTCGAACCAGGTGCTGTCCACGGTGGCCTCCGCCAGGCCGTAGACGTTCAGCACCCTCGCCTCCCCGCCGAGCAGCCGTTGCAGGCCCAACTGCTCGTCCAGGTACCACTTCTCGGCGCCGACGGTGAGCAGCCGCACCCCGGGTAGCCCGCCGCCGGTGCGCGCCAGCAGGGCGGTCAGCCGGCGCGCGGTGCGGACGTTCAGCTCCAGGACGGTGATCCGCTCGGCGGCGACCAGGGCGGGCAGCGCCCCGAGGTCGGCGGCGCGGTCCAGGGTGAGGTTGAACGGGGTGACGACCAGGGTGGCGCCGGTGCCCAGGGCCCGGACCCAGTCGGCGGTGAAGACGTCGAACTCCAGGCTCGCGGTCTGCAGGACCCGGTCCCCGGCGGTCAGCCCGTACACCTCGCGCCAGCCCTCGTACGCGGCCAGCAGGTTGCGGTGCTCGATCAGCGCGCCGAGGGGCAGAGCGGTGGAGCCGGAGGTGTAGAAGACGCAGGCGAGGTCGGCGGCGGCGACCTCGGGCGGTTCGAACGGGGCCCGCGCGGGGGCGGCCGTGTCGACGCAGACCAGCCGCGCCCCGCCGGCGTCCGCCAGCCGGACCCGGTGGCGCTCCTCGGTCACCACCACGTCCGGTGCGGCGTCCGCCAGCACGTGCCGCAGCAGCGCGTCCGGGGCGGTCGGCTCCAGCGGCACGAACGCCGCGCCCGCCGTCAGCACGGCCAGCAGCGCCACGTACACCTCGGTGCCCCGGCCCAGCGCGACCGCCGCCCGCCCGCCCGGGGCCAGGCCCCGCTCCGCCAGCACGGCGGCCAGCCGCCCGGCCCGCTCCACCAGCTCCCCGTAGGTGAGCTCCTGCCCGCCGCAGCGCACGGCCACCGCCGTCGGCGCCCGGCGGGCCCGTTCCTCGACCAGCCCGTGCAGCGTGCCGGCGGCCCGTTCCCCGTCCGCGGTCATCGAGTCCCCCTCGTCCCCCCTCGGAAAGGGCACCATCCTCCTCCCAACTCCCGGCGGGCGACAGGGTTCTGGCGCGTCCATCCCTCGGACGCCCCGACCTCCCGCGACCCGACGGTTGTACTCTGCACGCGGACGGACGGCGCCGGACCGTCCCGTGCGGCGCCCCGCCCGCACCCTGCCCGGCACCGCGATCGGAGCCCCATGAACTCATCCGCCCCCGACTTCGCCGGGCCGGTGCTGCGCACCCGGGACGTGGACGTCGTGCGCGACGGCCGCCACCTGCTGCGCGGGATCACCCTGGAGATCCGGCCCGGCGAGCACTGGGCGCTGCTCGGCCCCAACGGCGCCGGCAAGTCCACCCTGCTCGCGCTGCTCGGCGCCGTATCCCACCCCACCCGCGGCGAGGTGGACGTGCTCGGCCGACGGCTCGGCCGGGTGGACGTCCGCGAGCTGCGCGCCCACCTCGGGCACGTCAACCCCCGCCACCCGCTGCGCTCGCCGCTGAGCGTGCGCGAGGTGGTGCTCACCGGGCACACCAACACCATCGAGCCGGAGTTCCACCGCAAGCCGGCCCCGGAGGCGCTGGAGCGGGCCGAGCAGCTGATCGACACGCTCGGCATGCGCGCGATGGCCGAGGCCGCGTGGACGACGCTCTCCCAGGGCGAGCGCGGCCGGGCCCTGATCGCCCGCGCGCTGATGCCCAGCCCCCGGCTGCTGCTGCTCGACGAGCCCGCCACCGGGCTCGACCTGACCGCCCGGGAACTGCTGCTGGACAGCCTGGACCTGCTGCGCCACCAGCACCCGGAGCTGGCCAGCGTGCTGGTCACCCACCACCTGGAGGAGCTGCCGGAGAGCACCACCCACGCCCTGCTGCTGCGCGGCGGCGAGTGCGTCGCGGCCGGGCCGGTGGACGAGGTGATGACCACGGAGCTGATCAGCGAGACCTTCGGCCACCCGATCCGGATCAGCCGGCACGAGGGGCGCTGGACGGCCCGGGCCGCGGCCCGCCGGACACCGGGAAGGTAACGGTTCAGGGGGTGGGTGTAGACGGAAAATCGTCTTTACGTAAGGTATGCCTTAGCTAATGATGGTCTGCTGGTCCCCGGCCGGCCGCACTGCCTTGGCACACCCATGCCCTTTCCCGTTGGAGCCCGCATGTCCGCCCGTCGCCGTTCCACCGCAGCCGCGCTGCTCACCCTCGCCGTGGCGACCGCAGCCCTGGCCGGCTGTGCGTCCAAGAAGGACGACAAGGCGGGCGGCTCCGACGCGGTCAAGGTGAACGCGACCGACACCGCCTGCGAGGTCTCCAAGACCACCTTCCCGGCCGGCCACGTCGTCCTGGACATCAGCAACAAGGGCTCCAAGACCACCGAGGTCTACGTCTACGGCGACGGCGACAAGATCGTCACCGAGCGCGAGAACATCGGCCCCGGCACCAAGGCCAGCATCAACGCCGAGATCAAGGCCGGCTCGTACGAGATCGCCTGCAAGCCCGGCATGGTCGGCAACGGCATCCGCCAGAAGATCACCGTCACCGGCGAGGGCGGCAGCGCCGCGCCGGCCGACCCGCGCCTGGCCGCCGCCGTCGACGCCTACCGGAAGTACGCCCAGGAGCAGGCCGACGCCACCATCCCGGCCGTCGAGGCCTTCGCGGCCGCGATCAAGGCGGACGACTTGGAGAAGGCCAAGTCGCTGTACGCGCCCTCGCGCACCGGCTGGGAGCGCACCGAGCCGGTCGCCGAGAGCTTCGGCGACGTCGACCCGAAGACCGACACCCGCGAGGACAAGCTGGAGCCGGGCCAGGCGTGGACCGGCTGGCACAAGCTGGAGAAGTCGCTCTGGGCCGACGCGAAGATCGGCGACGACGAGAAGAAGCTCGCCGACCAGCTGGTCGCCGACCTCAAGGACTGGCAGAAGAAGATCCCCGAGGCGGAGATCACCGCGACCAGCATGGCCAACGGCGCCAAGGAGCTGCTGGACGAGGTCGCCACCAACAAGATCACCGGTGAGGAGGACCGCTACAGCCACACCGACCTGGCCGACTTCCAGGCCAACGTCGAGGGTGCGCAGAAGGCCTACGAGCTGCTGAAGCCGGTCGCCTCCGAGAAGGACGCGGAGTTGGCGAAGACGCTGGACTCCGAGTTCGCCGCCATCAACACCCTGCTGGCCAAGTACAAGCAGGCCGACGGCACCTTCACCTCCTACGACAAGGTCACCGAGGCCGAGCGCAAGGCCTTCTCCGACGCGGTCAACTCGCTGGGCGAGCCGCTGTCGAAGCTGGCCGCCGCCGTGGTCGTCAAGTAACCGGCCACCCACCCGAAGTACCCCGCCGACGCCGTGGCGGCCCGCGATCCGGGCCCCACGGCCTCCGTGGGTCAGCGTAGAAGTCCAGCACAGTAGAAGGGCCCGCCCGCCGATGGACGCGGAGAACGAGCAGCAGAACGGGACGCCGGCCGCCGCCGACGCCACCGGGACCAGGGGCGCGGTCAGCCGACGCGCCGTCATCGGCTGGGCCGGCGCGGGCGTCGCGCTCGGCGCCGCCGCCGTCGGCTCGGTCGCCGCGGCCACCCGGCAGGACGACGCCGTCCCGGTCGCCGCCCCCGTCGGCGCCGAGGTGCCGTTCTACGGCGAGCACCAGGCGGGCATCTCCACCCCGGTCCAGGACCGGCTGCACTTCGCCGCCTTCGACGTCTCCGAGAAGGCCACCCGGGAATCCCTGGTCAAGCTGCTCAAGGAGTGGACCAAGGCGGCCGCCGCGATGACCGGCGGCCGCGAGGTCGGCACCGGCGCGGTGCCCGGCTCGCCGGAGGCGCCGCCGGACGACACCGGCGAGGCCCTCGGCCTGCCCGCCTCCCGGCTCACCCTGACCATCGGCTTCGGTCCGAGCCTGTTCGAGAAGGACGGCGTCGACCGCTTCGGCCTCCAGGCCAAGCGCCCCGAGGGCCTGATCGACCTGCCGAACTTCAAGGGCGACAAGCTCGACCCGACCCGCAGCGGCGGCGACCTCTGCGTCCAGGCCTGCGCCGACGACCCGCAGGTCGCCGTGCACGCGATCCGCAACCTGGCCCGGATCGGCATGGGCACCGTCAACATCCGCTGGTCGCAGCTCGGTTTCGGCAAGACCTCCTCGACCACCCCGGACGAGCAGACCCCGCGCAACCTGATGGGGTTCAAGGACGGCACCCACAACATCGCGGGCACCGACGCCGCGAAGCTGGCCGACCACGTCTGGGCCGCCCCCGGCGACGGCCCGGAGTGGATGACCGGCGGCTCCTACCTGGTCGCCCGGCGGATCCGGATGCACATCGAGACCTGGGACCGCGCCTCGCTCAAGGACCAGGAGGACACCTTCGGCCGCACCAAGGGCGAGGGCGCCCCGTACGGCAAGGGCAGGGAGCACGACGCGCCGGACCTCGCGGCGATGCCCGCGACCTCGCACGTCGCCCTCGCCCACCCGGAAGCCAACAGCGGCCTGATGATCCTGCGCCGCGGCTTCTCCTTCACCGACGGCACCGACGGCCTCGGCCGCCTGGACGCGGGGCTGTTCTTCCTCGCCTACCAGCGCGACACCCGCAAGGCCTTCGTCCCGCTCCAGCAGAAGCTCGCGGCGAGCGACAAGCTCAACGAGTACATCCAGCACGTCGGCTCCGCCCACTTCGCCTGCCCGGCGGGCGTGCGCAAGCCGGGGGAGTGGTGGGGCCAGGCCCTCTTCGGCTGACACCCCTCCTGCTCTCCCGTACCATCTCGACACCCCCCCCAGGAGCCCGCGTGTTCGGCAACTACCTGATCGGCCTGCGCGAAGGCCTCGAAGCCAGCCTGGTCGTCTGCATCCTGATCGCCTACCTGGTCAAGACCGGCCGCAAGGACCGGCTGGCGCCGGTGTGGATCGGCGTCGGCTCGGCCGTGGCGCTCTCCATGGCCTTCGGCGCGGTGCTCCAGTTCGGCTCCTCGCAGCTCACCTTCGAGGCCCAGGAAGCGCTCGGCGGCTCGCTGTCGATCATCTCGGTCGGCCTGGTGACCTGGATGGTGTTCTGGATGCGGCGCACCGCCCGGCACCTGAAGACCGAGCTGCACGGCAAGCTGGACGCGGCGATCGCGATGGGCACCACCGCTCTGGTGGTCACCGCCTTCCTGGCCGTCGGCCGCGAGGGCCTGGAGACCTCCCTGTTCATCTGGACCGCGGTGCAGGCCACCGGCGACGGCTGGAACCCGCTGATCGGCGCCGCGCTCGGCCTGCTCACCTCGGTGGTGCTCGGCTGGCTGTTCTACCGGGGCGCGCTGAAGATCAACCTGGCCAAGTTCTTCACCTGGACCGGCGCGATGCTGGTCGTGGTCGCGGCCGGCGTCCTCGCCTACGGCGTGCACGACCTCCAGGAGGCCGGCTGGCTGCCCGGCCTGCACAGCACGGCCTTCGACATCTCCAGCACCATCCCCAAGGACAGCTGGTACGGCACGCTGCTGAAGGGCGTGTTCAACTTCCAGCCGGACCCGACGGTGCTGCAGCTGGTGGTCTGGCTGCTCTACCTGGTCCCGACCCTGGCGGTGTTCTTCAACGTGCTCGGCGGCGGGAGCAAGAAGCCCGCCCAGCCGGTGGCCGCCAAGCCGGCCGCCTGATCGGGTCGTTCGACCTGCTCCACCCGTACCACCCGCTCCACCCGCTCCACCCGTACCGCCCCGTCCGGCACCCGCCGGGCGGGGCGGTTTCGTAGGAGCGGAGCCAGTTCTCGCCAGGAGTGATCGGAACCAGTCAGGAAGACGACGAAAACGGTCAGCTCTGACAAACTGCAGTCCCAGTGGAACCGTTGCGCCACCACCTTCGTACTTAGGGTGACAGCACCATGCCATTACCCACCCATGGGGGGAACATGACCGTTCGCAGGCCTGCCAGGTTAGTCGCCGCCGGTGTCGCCGCCCTCGCGGCGACCGTGCTGCTGACCGCGTGCGACGACGTGAAGTACACCGACGACAAGCCGGGCGACCCGAAGGCGAGCGCCGCCGGGGCCACCGTCCCCGGCGACCCGATGGCCGGCCAGGCGGCCGGTTCGCGCTGCAAGAGCGACGACATCACCGCCACCGTGCAGCTCAAGGGCGCGGGCTCGGCCATGCTGACGATCAAGAACAAGAGCAGCCACAACTGCACCCTGTACGGCTACCCGGGTTTCGGCGGCGTGAAGGCCGACAACAGCGCGGACGCGCTGGCGGCCAACCGCGAGTCGCACCCCGGGCCCGCGGTGCTGGTCACCCTGAAGCCCAACAAGTCCGGCTACGCGGGCCTCAAGTGGAGCGCCTGCGACAAGTCGGACGCGACCTGCCACGTGCTCACCGGCCTCCAGGTCACCGCGCCGGACGAGACCACGGCGGTCACCGCCGAGGTGCTGGGCACCGACGGCAAGCCGGCCGGCCAGCTGCTGGTCTCGGCCGCCGGGCTGACCACCGGCACCCTGCAGCCGAACAACGAGAAGGTGCTGTTCAACTGATCCGGTTCAACTGATCCGGTTCACCTGATGCTGTCCGGTTGACGATGTCCGACTGATGATGTT
>NZ_JBHVET010000452.1:0-7115 GCF_042802135.1 Kitasatospora sp. NPDC057512 | reverse complement strand
CCACGGAGCCGTTCCGCGGTCCGGGCGCTACCGCCCGGCGACGGCGGCCTCCACGGGCCGCTCCGGCGGCCGGAACGGCCCCCAGGTGAACGCGGGCAGCCAGGCGTCCGGCGCGGCGCTCCAGGCCAGTCCGGAGATCTGCCCGGGCGTCCGCCGGCCGGTGAGCGAACGGAGGAGGTCGTGGCGGTGCCCGTGGAGGACGGCGGCCGGCTCGCCGTCACCGGCCTGCCACTCGGCGCCCGCCGTCCGGATGCGCAGCGCCGGAAGCCCGTGGGAGCGCACCGAGTTGGCGAAGCCCCGGACGACCAGGTCCAGGGCCGAGGGGTACGACGGCTGGTCCGCGACCACCGGGGCCCGGAGCGCGCCGCGCAGGTCGAGCTCGTGGGTGAACGCGTCCATCATCATCATGGTGTGCCGCAGCTGCGGCGCGTCCGAGAGCACCCGCTCCACCGGGCCGTCCAGCCGCGACCACTCCTCGAGCAGGCCGGCGAGGCCGGTGCCGGACCCGGCGTGCGGCACCTCCCACAGGTTGCCGGGCACGTCGGCGGCCACCGTCCGGCAGACCTCGACCAGGTGGCCGACCAGGTCCAGGACGGTCCACCCGGGGCAGGCGGGGACGGGGACGCCGGCCGCCCCGGGTCGGGCGGCGAGCAGCAGTTCGGTGATGTTCCGCCGGGACCGGCGGTAGGCCACGCAGTCGGGCGCCCGGTCCCAGAGCGGCTCGGGCGGGGCCTCGTCCTGCTGGTGACGCGTGCTCATGCGCGCACTCCTTCGATGCGACGGCCTGGACGGGGAACGGACCCGACGGCGCCGGGGAGCCGGTCCCGCACGGCCCCATTCCACCGCGTCGCCGGGGATTTCGACAACACGGTCCGCGGCACTCCCGGGCGCCGTTTCCGAGGCGTTTCGACGGCCGGGACGAGGAAAGCTCAGGTGGGGAAAGGCCGCTTCGTGAAAGGGAGTTCGGGTAGCGACGGTCATCCGGCCGGAAGAACGCAACCGCGGAGATGCGGCCGCCCCCGCCGCCCCCGGAACATGGAGGCGCCGTCATTCAGGACGCTGGGCTGGGAGGGATCGTGCCGACGACCTTCGGATCACTGCGCCGACTGGTGCTGACACCGTCACTGGCCTCGGTGGCCTTCGCCGGACGGGGCTTCCCGGTGACCCCCACGGCCGCCACCGAACGCCTGGAGGCGGTGCCCCAGGCGGTGGTCTGCGGCTTCGAGTGGGGCATCGACGCCCGCGGCCAGTGGGAGGTCGAGCGCCGGCTGCGCCTGGTCGACCCGGAGCAGCGCGGATTCGCGTACGAGGGCGCCACGATGGCCTTCACCGTCCTGGACGCGACGGGCCGGGGCAGCCGCACCCGCGACCTGCTGGCCGGGCCGGGGCAGCCGCACATCTTCCTGGCGTACATCGGCATCGGCTTCGCCATGGCGCGCCTGCCGCGGCCGCTGTGGCGCAAGGTGCTGCCGGACCTGGCCGGGACGCCGTACCACCCGACGATGAGCTGGCTGGCGGTCGACGGGTACGGCTTCGACCTCGCCTACTTCGGCACCCGGCGCTGGGTGGACGAGCAGCGCGCGGTGAAGCCGTACCCGTGGCAGGGCGCGCCGGAGTACTTCGGGCGGGCGGTCGACCAGGGCATCGGGCGGGCGCTGTGGTTCATCCACGGCGGGGTGCCGGAGCAGGTGGCCGTCGCGGTGCGGAGGTTCCGCGCCGACCGGCGGGCCGACCTGTGGAGCGGGGTGGGACTGGCCGCGACCTTCGCCGGCGGCGCCACGGCGGACGGCCTGGCCGCACTGCGCGGGGAGGCGGGGGAGCACCGGGCGGAGCTCGCCCAGGGGTCGGTGTTCGCCGCGAAGGCGCGCGCGTACGCGGGCTTCGTGCCCGCGCACTGCGAGGCCGCCGCCACGGCCCTGACCGGCCTGTCGTTCGACGAGGCCGCGAAGCTGGCCGACGACTGCGCGGTGGACGAGCCCGCCGCGGACGGCCGCGCCCCGGGCGCCACCGCCGCCGGCGGCCCGCCGGCGTACGAGCTGTGGCGGGCCAACGTGCGGACGCACTTCCGTGCCGCCGGGCACCCGGACGGGCCCCGGCCGCCCGCGGCGGCCCCGGCGAACTGAGCAGGTGCGGAGAAGCCCCGCCGGAGCCGGCCGGGAAGCATCCGCGTGGCAGCGCACCGACGTGAGGAAGACCTGAGAGGAGAATGGCGTGCCCAGTGCATGGCGAACGCTCCGACGACGCGTTCTCACCCCGAGCACCTCGGAGACCCTACTGGAGAAGCGCGGCTTCCACCGGAAGTCACCGGACGCCCAGCACCTGCTGGAGTCGGTCGGCGGGCGGTTCCTGGAGGGCTACGCGTACGCGATGGAGGCCCGGGACCCGGCGGCGGCGGAGCTCCGCCTGGAGGGCGTCCCGGCCCCGTTCCGCGGTTTCGCCTACGAGGGCGCCGGCATGGGCTTCGCCATGCTCGACGGGCTGCCGCTGGGCGGCCGCGGCTCGGTGGGGCGCTTCCTCGCCGGGCGGGGCGCGGACCACGTCTACATGGTCTACGTCGGGATCGGCTGGGCGATGGCCCGGCTGCCGAGGTTCCGCTGGCCGGACGTCGACGGGCTCGACCCGCTGCTGCGCTGGCTCGTGCTCGACGGGTACGGGTTCCACCAGGCGTACTTCCGTACCGCCCGGTACGTCCACGAGCAGTACCGCGAGCCGGCCTTCCCCTGGCCGGCTCATGACACGCCGTCGTACGCGGGCCGCGCGATCGACCAGGGCATCGGCCGGGCCCTGTGGTTCGTCGGCGGCACCGATGCGGACCTGGTCGCGACGATGATCGAGAAGTTCCCGGAGTCCCGGTGGTCCGACCTCTACAGCGGCGCCGGGCTGGCGGCCACCTACGCCGGGGGCGCGGACGAGGCGGAGCTGCGGGCGTTCCGGGACCGGGCCGGCCCGCACCGGGCCATGGTCGCGCAGGGCAGCGCGTTCGCGGCCGAGGCCCGGCTGCGGGCCGGTCTGCTGGTCCCGCACACGGAACTGGCCACCCGGGTCCTCTGCGGCACGGCGCCGGAGGAGGCCGCCAGGGTCACCCGGGACGTCCGGCCGGCCGGGCCGGTGCCGGGCGCGCTGCCCGCGTACGAGGTGTGGCGCCGGGCTGTCGGCGACCGCCTGGCGAACGACGGGGGGTGCTAGCCGTGCCCGCGAGCCGCCGGGTGCCGCCCGGCCCGCCGCGGCGGGCCGCCCCGGTCCTGCTGCGCAGGCTGGTGGGGGACCGGCTGGAGCTGATGCGCTCCGCGGCGCGGGAGTACGGCGACGCGGTCCGGATCTCCATCGGCCCCAAGACGCTCTACTTCTTCAACCACCCCGAACACGCCAAGCACGTGCTCGCGGACAACGCGGCCAACTAC
Source organism: Kitasatospora sp. NPDC057512 (assembly GCF_042802135.1). Taxonomy (NCBI): domain Bacteria; kingdom Bacillati; phylum Actinomycetota; class Actinomycetes; order Kitasatosporales; family Streptomycetaceae; genus Kitasatospora; species Kitasatospora sp. NPDC057512. Next base: position 3,714 of record NZ_JBHVET010000452.1, on the reverse strand, counting down.
CACAAGGGGATCGGCCTGGTGCAGGCCCGACGCGCCCTCGGCAACGGCCTGTTGACCAGCGAGGACGAGCTCTGGCGCAAGCAGCGCCGGCAGATCCAGCCCGCCTTCCAGCACAAGCGGATCGTCCGGCAGGCCGGGGCCGTCGCGGAGGAGGCGGCCAAGCTGGTCGGCCGGCTGCGGGCGCACGAGGGCGGCGGGCCCGTCGACGTGGTCCACGAGGTGACGGCGCTGACCCTCGGGGTGCTCGGCCGCACGCTGCTGGACGTCGACCTCGGCGCCTTCGAGGCGGTCGGCCACGACTTCGAGGCCGTGCAGGACCAGGCGATGTTCGACATGGTCACCATGGGCGCGGTGCCCGCCTGGGTGCCGCTCGCCAGGCAGCGGCGCTTCCGGCGGGCCCGGCAGGACCTGCAGCGGGTGGTCGACCGGCTGGTCGCGGACCGGACCGCCCGCGACGGCGGGCGGAGCACGGGCGACGACGCGCTGTCCCGGCTGATCACGGCCACCCGGGAGGAGCCCGACCCACGGGTCGGCCGGCAGCGGATGCGCGACGAACTGGTCACCCTGCTGCTCGCCGGTCACGAGACCACGGCGAGCACCCTCGGCTGGACCTTCCACCTGATCGACCGGCACCCCGAGGTGCGGGAGCGGCTGCGGGCCGAGGCCGTCGAGGTGCTCGGCGACCGGCTGCCCGAGTTCGAGGACCTGCACCGCCTCCGGTACACCTCCAGGGTGGTGGAGGAGGTCATGCGGCTCTACCCGCCGGTGTGGATCCTCCCGCGGCAGGCGCAGGCGGACGACGAGGTGGGCGGCTACCACGTGCCGGCCGGCGCCGATGTCCTGATCTGCCCGTACACCCTGCACCGCCACCCCCGCTTCTGGGACGCGCCCGAGCAGTTCGACCCGGAGCGCTTCGACCCGGAGCGGGCCACGGACCGGCCGCGCTACGCCTACATCCCGTTCGGGGCGGGGCCGCGGTTCTGCGTCGGCAACCACCTCGGGCTGCTGGAGGCCGTCTTCACGATCGCCCTGGTGGCCCGGGACCTCCGGCTGGCCAAGGTGCCCGGCCACCGGGTGACGCCCGAGCCGATGCTGTCGCTGCGGGTGGCCGGCGGCCTGCCGATGACCGTGCACCCGGCGGGCTGAGGCGCACCCTCCGTCGCGGCCCGGATCCCCCCGCAGAGGACCTCTGCGGGGGGATCTTCGGTGTCCTGTCCCGTCCTGCCGGGGCCGGGGCCGGGGCCGGCGCCGGCTCAGGCGCTGTCGGCCCGGGGGGCCTCGGCGACCTGGGACAGCTCGTTGAACGCCGTCGACCGCACGTCCAACAGCGCCAGCAGGACCGGTGGGTCCAGGGCCCGGATCGGGCGCAGCCGCAGTTCCATCGGCAGCAGTGGCACGTCCGGCCGGACCTCGATCGGTCCGACCGATCCCACCGAGACCTCGCCGTCGCCGGTCAGCACCTCGTCGAAGGAGACGGGGACGGAATGCGCCAGCAGGTACCAGGTGCCGCTCGGCACCCGGTCGAGGAGGAAGGCCCCGGGGCGGGGGAGGACGCAACAGGCGGCCGGCCGTCCCTCCGGGATCCGGGTCGGGAAGAGTCCGACGAACACCCGGCCGAGGTCCCCCGCGACCGAGGCCCGGATCTCGCCCCGGAACGTCGAGAGTTCCGTGCCGCGGCCCCGGCCGTGTAAGTCGACCTCGATCCGGGGGGTGAAGCCCCGGAGCTGACGGAACATCGTGGGGGAGGCGCCGACGCTGCTGGTGAACCGGGAGCTGAAGGTGCCGACGCTGTTGTACCCGACCCGGTGGCTGATCTCCGTCACCGTGAACGTCGTCTCGATGAGGAGGCGTTTCGCGGTCTCCAGGCGTATGGCGGAGAGGAATCGCCGTGGCGAGACCCCGGTCATCCGTTGGAACTCACGGGAGAAATGGAATTTGCTGTACATGGCCGCCTGCGCCATATCGTCTATGGTCAGCAGCTCGCCGATGTTCTCGTGCATGGTCTCGATGGCCCGGGTCACGGCTTGCTCGATGGCAGATTTCATGATCGACTCCAGGTTCTCTGCTGTACATGCGAATGAACAGAAATTCCGCCCGTGCGATGGTCGGGTACGAAAGTCGCGGCCGTGGTTTCCGGGCCGGCGGTCAGAGAGGCCATGGCATGCGAAGGCGCCCTCCGCCGGAAAGGGGAGGACGAAAGGGGGCCGCCGCCATAACGAGAGACGACGCTATCAGTTGGTGCATGACAAGTGCAATGGCGCGTTGGCACATTCCGTTGGCATGTCTGAAAGTTGGGATGCCGGGGGGGTTCGTATGTTTGAACTCGATTGTCAAGGGCGATTGCCGGAACGATCGGGATCGGGTGCGCACCACTGCCGACCCGCGCTGGGCGGTGGTGCCTGCGCGGGTCACCGCCGTCGCACGGCCCCCGGGTTGCCGCCGCCGAAGCCGATCAACGCTCCTCAGCAACGCGGGAGATGCGGAGGTGGAGGTATTGCCCGGACGATGCCAAAGTCGCGTATGCGAATCGGGGTCGGCCGGTGCGTCGGGCCCGTTTTTTCGACGACCACCTGAGGAGATGCCGGTGGGCTCGCGTATCCCAGATCAGCAGGATTACCGCACCATGACGCTCGAGGCGTTCGCGGACACGATCGTCCCGGGGGAGAAGCGCTCCCCCGAGGACCGGTCGGTGGCCGGCGCCTCGACCGGAGGCGGCGCGGTGCAGGCAGGCGCCATCGAACTGCTGGAGACGCCCGCGACCGGGCTGACGAACGCCCTGGACGACTACGAGCAGGCGCTCAACCGCCACGCCCGCGCCTACGCGGAGGAGCACGGCCGGCCGCTCGACGACGCGGTGCCGCCGTTCGTCGCCCTCCCGTTCGCGGACCGGACCGGCCTGGTGCGGACGCTGACCGGCCCGGACCACCCGGAGCGCGAACTGTGGGTCCTGCTGGCGCTGTTCAGCAACATGGCCTACGACACCGCCGCCCACCTGCACACCGCGGACGCGATCGCGGCGGGCCACCCCGGCCTCACCGCGATGGGGTTCATGGACCCGGACGCCGACGGCCTGTGGCGGTTCCCCGACTTCTCGTACCGGCGGCAGCTGGCCGACCCCCACCCGGGCACCACGTCCACAGGGAGCCCCGCATGACGAGCACCGAGAGCACCGACGTCCTGATCGTGGGCAGCGGCTTCGGCGGCGCCATCGCCGCCTACCACCTGGCGGCCGGCGGCGCGCGGGTCACCGTGCTGGAGCGCGGCCCGTGGCTGGAGGCGCCCGACTTCGAGCACGACTTCCTGCTCGGGTCCTCGTACACCCGCATCTTCGACTTCGTGGTCGGCGACGGCATGAGCCTGCTCGGCGGGAACTGCGTCGGCGGCGGCAGCGTGGTGTACTTCGCCGCGATGCCGCGCGCGCCCCGGTTCGCCTTCGAGCGCCGCGGCGGCATCGGCCGCCGGATGTGGCCGGCGGCCATCACCAGGGACACCCTCGACCCCTGGTACGACCGGGTGGCCGAGGCGCTGCCGATCACCCGGCAGGACTGGAACGACGTCACCTACGCGGGCGGCCTGTTCGCCGCCGCCTGCGACCACGCGGGGCGCACCGCCAACCCCGTCCCGGCCGCCATCGACCGGGCGAAGTGCACCAACTGCAACTGGATGATGTCCGGTTGCCGCTTCGACGCGAAGCGGTCGCTGCTGCTGAACTAC
>NZ_JBHVET010000451.1:0-7119 GCF_042802135.1 Kitasatospora sp. NPDC057512 | reverse complement strand
GGTCGGCACCGTACGCCGACCGGGCCCTCGCCCCTACATCACGTCAGCTCCCGCAAGGTCAGAGCTGCCCACCGACGAGGGTGACCAGGTCGACCACGCGGTTCGAGTAGCCCCACTCGTTGTCGTACCAGCCGAGCACCTTGACCTGGTTGCCCTGGACCATGGTGAGCTGGCTGTCGAAGATGCAGGAAGCCGGGTCGTTGACGATGTCCGAGGAGACGATCGGGTCCTCGGTGTAGGCCAGGATGCCCTTGAGCGGGCCCTCCTGGGCGGCCTTCTGGAAGGCCGCGTTGACCTCGTCCTTGGTGACCTCGCGCTCGAGGGTCACGACCAGGTCGGTGATGGAGCCGGTCGGGACCGGGACGCGCAGCGAGGTGCCGTCCAGCTTGCCCTTCAGCTCCGGCAGGACCAGGGCGGTCGCCTTGGCGGCACCGGTCGAGGTCGGGATGATGTTCTGCGAGGCCGCACGAGCACGGCGCAGGTCCTTGTGCGGGAAGTCCAGGGTCACCTGGTCGTTGGTGAACGCGTGGACGGTGGTCATCAGACCCTTGACGATGCCGAAGCTCTCGTTCAGGACCTTCGCCATCGGCGCCACACAGTTGGTGGTGCAGGAGGCGTTGGAGATGACGTGGTGGTTGGCGGCGTCGTACTTCTCGTCGTTGACACCCAGGACGATGGTGACGTCCTCGTCGGTGGCGGGCGCCGAGATGATGACCTTCTTCGCGCCGGCGGCGAGGTGCTTCTTCGCGGCCTCGGCCTTGGTGAAGATGCCGGTGGACTCGACGACGATGTCGGCGCCCAGGGCGGCCCACGGGAGGTTCGCGGGGTCACGCTCGGCGGTCACCTTGAAGGTGTGGCCGTCGACGGTGATGCTGTCCTCGGTGTGCGAGACCTCGGCCTGGAGGGTGCCCAGGGTGGTGTCGTACTTGAGCAGGTGAGCCAGGGTCTTCGTGTCGGTGAGGTCGTTGACACCGACGATCTCGATGTCCGCGCCCTGAGCCTTGACCGCGCGGAAGAAGTTGCGGCCGATGCGGCCGAAGCCGTTGATGCCTACCCGGATCGTCACGAACCGATCTCCTCGTTAGGTACGCCGGGCGCGAGGCCCGGCGGGGGTGAGATTTGGGAAGTCCCCGACCGCCTACGACCCTACCCCTCCGGGGCCTGGGACGGCACATCGCGCCGCCTGGTGAGACCGGGCGTGGCGTGCCCCAAACCCCTTTTCAGGCCGTCCGGCCCCGGCCCGCCGGGCAGTTGGTCCCAGCTCAGTGGTCTCTACCAATCCGGGAGTGTCGCGGCTGTCCGGAAACGACCGCGGCCGGCGCCCGGGGGGTCCGGGCACCGGCCTTCGTGATCACGCGGCGTGACCGCGGGCGTCAGTTCATCGCCATCTCGTCGGTGAGGCTCGCCTCGGTGCTGGGCAGGCCCAGCTCGGAGGCGCGCTTGTCGGCCATCGCCAGCAGGCGGCGGATCCGGCCGGCCACCGCGTCCTTGGTCAGCGGCGGGTCGGCGAGCGCGCCCAGCTCCTCCAGCGAGGCCTGCTTGTGCTGCATCCGCAGCTGGCCCGCCGCGGCCAGGTGCTCGGGCACCTCGTCGCCGAGGATCTCCAGCGCGCGGGCCACCCGGGCGCCGGCCGCCACCGCGGCGCGGGCCGAGCGGCGCAGGTTGGCGTCGTCGAAGTTGGCCAGCCGGTTGGCGGTGGCGCGCACCTCGCGCCGCATCCGGCGCTCCTCCCAGGCGAGCACCGACTCGTGCGCGCCGAGCCGGGTCAGCAGGGCGCCGATCGCGTCGCCGTCGCGGATCACCACCCGGTCCACGCCGCGCACCTCGCGGGCCTTGGCCGGGATGCCGAGCCGGCGGGCGGCGCCGACCAGGGCGAGGGCGGCCTCGGAGCCGGGGCAGGTGATCTCCAGCGAGGAGGAGCGGCCCGGCTCGGTGAGCGAGCCGTGCGCCAGGAAGGCCCCGCGCCAGGCCGCCTCGGCGTCGCAGGTGGCCCCGGAGACGACCGCCGGGGGCAGGCCCCGGATCGGGCGGCCGCGGCCGTCCACGAGCCCGGTCTGGCGCGCGAGCAGCTCGCCGTCCTTGACGACCCGGACCACGAAGCGGCTGCCGCGGCGCAGCCCGCCGGGGGCCATCACCACCAGGTCCGAGGAGTGCCCGAAGATCTCCAGCAGGTCCTTGCGCAGCCGCCGTGCCGCCGCTCCGGTGTCGAGCTCCGCCTCGATCACGATGCGGCCGCTCACGATGTGCAGCCCGCCCGCGAACCGCAGGATCGCCGACACCTCCGCCTTGCGACAGCAGGCCCGGGTGACCGGGAGCCGGCTGATCTCGTCCTTCACCGCTGGAGTCATCGCCATGGCCCGATCCTTCCATGTGTCCGGAAAATCCGGTCGTACGCTGCCGCCAACAGCTCGGGGTCGTGTCGCGGCGTCCCGTCGGTGCGGGCCACCGAGCCGAGCACCAGAGCCGCGCCCATCCGTTCGGCGGCCTTCGCCAGGCCGTCCAGGTCGGCCTGGCCGAAGGCCCCGCCGGTGACGGCGCGCTCGTCCACCAGGATCGCATCCACGGCGAGGTTCGGAGCGTGGTCGGCGATGACCTCCAGGTGGCGCTGCGGGGTGAAGCCCTCGGTCTCCCCGGGCTGGGGGGCCAGGTTCAGGGTGAGCAGGCGGCGGGCGCGGGTCTCGGTGAGCGCCGCGGCCAGCTCGGGCACCAGCAGGTGCGGCAGCACGCTGGTGAACCAGGAGCCGGGGCCGAGCACCACCCAGTCCGCCTCCCGGACGGCGGTGACCGCCTCCGGGACGGCGGGCGGCTCGTCCGGCAGCAGCCGGATCGACTGCACGGTGCCCGGGGTCACCGCGACGTCGGCCTGGCCGCGGACGGCCGTGACCTCGCCGGGGTGCGCCGGGTCGTGGCCGCGGACGGTCGCCTCGATGTCCAGCGGCACCGCCGACATCGGCAGCACCCGGCCCTGCACGTTGAGCAGCCGGCCGACCCAGTCCAGCGCCGCCACCGGGTCGCCCAGCTTCTCCCAGAGCGCGACGATCAGCAGGTTGCCGACGGCGTGGCCGCCGAGCTCGCCGTTGCCGGTGAAGCGCTGCTGGATCACCTCGGACCAGGTGCGGCCCCAGTCGTCGTCCCCGCACAGCGCGGCCAGCGCCTTGCGCAGGTCGCCCGGGGGCAGCACGCCCAGCTCCTCGCGCAGCCGGCCGCTGGAGCCGCCGTCGTCGGCGACGGTGACCACGGCGGTGAGGTCGCTGGTGAGCCGGCGCAGCGCGGACAGCGAGGCCGACAGGCCCTGCCCGCCGCCGAGCGCGGTGATCCTCGGGGCCGGGTTGGCGCGGGCGGGACTGGAGCGCGGACGGCCCGGCGCCGTGGGCCGGGCCGGGCTGCCCGCCCGGTCACCGGTCCTGCTCTGCGGCTGCCGCCCGGGCACGTATCCCGCCACACTCACCTCGCGTTCCTCGGCCCGCCGACCGCTCCGCCGGCGGGCCCGGCAGGGAGGCGGCGGTTACTCCCGTCCCATGTCACGGTGGACGAGCACCGTCTCGACTCCGTCGGCGATGAGACGCTTGGTCAGACGCTCGGACATGGCGACGCTGCGGTGCTTGCCACCGGTGCAGCCTACGGCAAGCGTCATGTAGCGCTTCCCCTCGCGGCGGTATCCCTCGGTGATGATGCGCAGCAGCTGGGCGTAGCCGTCCAGGAACTCGTTGGCTCCGGGCTGCTGGAAGACGTAGCCGGCGACGTCCGCGTCGGTGCCGGTACGGGCCCGCAGTTCGGGCACCCAGTGCGGGTTGGGCAGGAAGCGGCAGTCCACCACGAGGTCGGCGTCGACCGGCAGGCCGTACTTGAAGCCGAAGGACATCACGGTGGCGCGCAGCTCGGGCTCGTCGTGGTCGGCGAACTGGGCGTCCAGCTTGGCACGCAGCTGGTGCACGTTGAGGTTGGAGGTGTCGATCACCAGGTCGGCCTCGCCGCGCAGGTCGCGCAGCAGGTCGCGCTCCAGGGCGATGCCGTCCACGATCCGGCCGTCGGCCTGCAGCGGGTGCGGGCGGCGGACGCTCTCGAAGCGGCGCACCAGCGCCTCGTCGGAGGAGTCCAGGAAGACGACCCGCAGCCGGACGCCGCGCTTCTCCAGCTCGTCCAGCGAGGTGAGCAGGTCGTCGAAGAACTGCCGGCCGCGGACGTCCACGACCACGCCGATCCGGGCGACGTTGCCCTGGGAACGGGCGCCCAGGTCGACCATGGTCGGGATCAGGGCCGGCGGCAGGTTGTCCACCACGAACCAGCCGAGGTCCTCCAGGCACTTGGCGGCGGTGGAGCGGCCGGCTCCGGACATACCGGAGATGATCACCAGCTCCGGCGCGTTCTCGGCCACGTCTGACACGGTCACTTCGGTTCCCCGCTCTCGGTCTTTCTGCTGGGGAGTACGCGTACGGCCCGGCCGCCCTTCCCCGGCCCGGGCAGGCGGGCGGGGCCGGGGCACACCGGCTGACGGGCGGCGTCGGCCGTCATGGCGTCTCCTGGGATGGTGCGGTCTGGGGTGCTGCGGCCACCGGCCCGGCGGCCTGCTCGGCCCCGTCCTCGATGATCTCGCCGGTCGCGGTGTTGACCGCGGGTGCGGCGGGTGTACGGGACGACAACGCCTCCGCAACAGTCTGCGCGGTGCGGCGTCCGATGCCGGGTACCTCGCAGAGCTCGTCCACGGTGGCGGCCCGGAGCTTCTTCAGCGAACCGAAGTGCTTGAGCAGCGCCCGGCGGCGAGTCTCGCCGAGGCCCGGGACGGAGTCCAGTTCCCCGGCGGTGAGTCGCTTGGAACGCTTGTTGCGCTGATAGCTGATCGCGAAGCGGTGCGCCTCGTCGCGGACCCGCTGGAGCAGGTAGAGGCCCTCGCTGGAGCGGGGCAGCACCACCGGGTCGTCCTCGCCGGGCAGCCAGACCTCCTCCAGGCGCTTGGCCAGGCCGCACAGCGCGACGTCGTCGATGCCGAGTTCGTCCAGGGCCCGCCTGGCGGCGGCGACCTGCGGCTGGCCGCCGTCGACGACCAGCAGCTGGGGCGGGTAGGCGAAGCGCTTGGGGCGGCCCTCCTCGTCCCGGGTGCCGCCGGCGGCGGTGTCGGGGTCGTCCTCCTCGGGGACGGCCCACTCGCCGGTCTGCTCGCGCTCCTGGAGGTAGCGGCGGAAGCGCCGGCTGATCACCTCGTGCATCGAGCGGACGTCGTCCTGGCCCTCGAAGCCCCTGATCTGGAAGCGCCGGTACTCGCTCTTGCGGGCCAGGCCGTCCTCGAAGACGACCATGGAGGCGACCACGTCCTCGCCCTGGAGGTGGGAGATGTCGTAGCACTCGATGCGCAGCGGGACGGAGTCCAGCTCCAGCGCGTCGGCGATCTCCTGGAGGGCACGGCTGCGGGTGGTGAGGTCGGAGGCGCGCTTGGTCTTGTGCAGTGCGAGCGCCTGCTGGGCGTTGCGCTGCACGGTGGCCATCAGGTCCTTCTTGTCGCCGCGCTGGGGGACGCGCAGGTCGACCTGGCTGCCGCGCAGGCCGCCGAGCCACTCGCGGACCGGCTCCGCGGGGTCCGGCAGGGCGGGGACGAGCACCTCGCGCGGGACGGACTCGCCGCCGCCGTAGAGCTGCTGGAGGGCGTGCTCGACCAGACCGGCGGTGTCGACGTCCTCGACCTTGTCGGTGACCCAGCCGCGCTGGCCGCGCACCCGGCCGCCGCGGACGTGGAAGATCTGCACGGCGGCTTCGAGTTCGTCCTCGGCCAGGGCCAGCAGGTCGGCGTCGGTGGCGTCGGCGAGCACGATGGCGTTCTTCTCCATCGCGCGCTTGAGGGCGCCGATGTCGTCCCGCAGCCGGGCCGCCTTCTCGTACTCCAGCTCGGCGGCGGCCTCCTGCATCTCGTCTTCCAGCCGGCGCAGGTAGTTGCCGGTGCGCCCGGCCATGAAGTCGCAGAAGTCCTCGGCCAGCGCGCGGTGTTCGTCCGCCGAGACCTTGCCGACGCAGGGCGCGGCGCACTTGCCGATGTAGCCGAGCAGGCAGGGCCGACCGACCTGGCGGGCGCGCTTGAAGACGCCGTTGGAGCAGGTGCGGACGGGGAAGACGCGCAGCAGCAGGTCGACCGTCTCGCGGATCGCCCAGGCGTGCCCGTACGGTCCGAAGTAGCGCACGCCCTTCTTGTGCGCCCCGCGCATCACCTGGACCCGCGGGTACTCCTCGTTCAGGGTGACGGCGAGTTCCGGATAGCTCTTGTCGTCGCGGTACTTGACGTTGAACCGCGGGTCGTACTCCTTGATCCAGGAGTACTCCAGCTGGAGCGCCTCGACCTCGGTGGCGACCACCGTCCACTCCACCGAGGCGGCGGTGGTGACCATGGTCGCGGTGCGCGGGTGCAGGCCGGCCAGGTCCTGGAAGTAGGACGACAGGCGCGGCCGCAGGCTCTTGGCCTTGCCGACGTAGATGACCCGGCCGTGGGCGTCGCGGAACTTGTAGACGCCGGGGGAGGTCGGGATCGCACCGGGCGCCGGGCGGTAGGTGCTCGGGTCAGCCATGGGTCCACCGTACCGAGTGGGGCCGGGGCCGCGGGGCGGAGATCGTCAGGGGGGACCGTGGCGGTCGGGAGGCGCTCAACTCGGTCAGCTCGGGGTCACCTTGAGGTTGCCGGCCTCGACCGTGACGGTGTAGGCGGGCAGCGGGGAGGAGGCCGGTCCGTCCTGCACGGCACCGTCGGTGACGGCGAACCGGCTGCCGTGGCAGGGGCACTGGATCTGGTTGTTCTTCACCTGGTCCACGAGGCAGCCGGCGTGGGTGCACCGGGCGTTGAACGCCTTGTACTGGCCCGCGGTGGGCTGGGTCACCACGATCTTCTGCTCGCGGAAGACCTTGCCGCCGCCCTCCGGCACGGCCGAGGCCGGGCCGAGGTCGACCGGGCCCTTGGGAGCACTGCCGCCGGAGGACGAGGAGCTGCACCCGGTGACCGCCACGGTGCCGCCGGCCGCCAGGACGGCCGCGGCCCCGCAGAGCACGGTGCGGCGGGAGGCGGTGGGGCTGGTCTCGGGGGCCTCGGACATCGGTGCGCTCCTACGGGTACGGCTCCTGCGGGGACCACGGAAGTCTATGCGG
>NZ_JBHVET010000450.1:0-7139 GCF_042802135.1 Kitasatospora sp. NPDC057512 | reverse complement strand
GTACTTGTCGGGGATACTCGTTCAACTGCGGAAACCCTGGTGGATGCCCACGGGAAACTGGTTGAGCCCACCCACAGCCGAAGGATAAGAAGAGGAAATGACAACGCTCAAGGAGCAGCTGCACGAGGACCTCACGGCTGCCATCAGGGAACGGGACGAGCTGCGCTCGTCCACCATCCGGCTCACGCTGTCCGCCGTCACCAGCGAGGAGGTGGCGGGCAAGCAGAAGCGCGAGCTGTCCGACGCCGACGTGCTGAAGGTGATCGGCCGCGAGGCGAAGAAGCGCCGGGAGGCGGCCGAGGCCTTCGGGAACGCCGGCCGGACGGAGCAGGCGGCCCGGGAGCTGGCCGAGGGCGAGGTGCTGGCGGGCTACCTGCCCAAGCAGCTCTCCGACGAGGAGCTGGCCGCGATCGTGGCGGCCGCCGTGGCCGAGAGCGGCGCGAGCGGCCCGCAGGCGATGGGCGCCGTCATGAAGCTGGTGAAGCCCAAGGTCGACGGTCTGGCCGAGGGCAGCCGGGTCGCCGCCGCCGTGAAGGCCGCCTTGGCCTGAGCCGGTCCGCCCGGGCCGCCCTGGCCTGAGCCCCGGTCCGCCCGGCCCGCCCTGGCCTGAGCCCCGGTCCGTCCAGGGCCCGCCCCGGGTCCGCCCCGGTCCGTCCAGGGCCCGTCCAGGGGCGACCCCGGACGCGCCCCCGTTGCCCCGGCAGCACGCCGAAGGGGCGCCCTCCGCACTGGAGGGCGCCCCTTCGTCATGTTCCGCGGCGCGGGTCACCCCGCCGGGAGGGCGGGTCAGCCGTTCCCGTTCCCGCCGCCGTGTCGGCCGCCGTTCCCGTTCCCGTTCCCGGGGACGGGCGGGAAGGTGAACCCGCCGGGGAAGCCGCCGGGCAGCCCGCCGGGCAGACCGCCGGCCTGGGTGCCGGGCAGCCCGCCGGGCTGGCCGCCCTGCTGCGGCGGCGGGGGGTTGCCGGCCGGCGGCTGCGGGGCGTTCGGGTCGGTGGCCGGCGGGGTGGTGCCCGGCGGCGGAGTGGCCGGCTGCGGGTCCGGGATGTTGGCGGTCTGGATCGGCTCCACGGGCGTGCCCTTGAGCGCCTGGTTCATCGCCAGCTGCCAGATCGGGCCGGGGCCGTCGGCGCCGAAGACCTCGGGGAAGTACTTGCCGCCGATGGTGATGTTCTTCATCTTGACGCCGCCGGCCGGGCCGCCGAGCCAGACCGAGGTGGCCAGCGACGGGGTGTAGCCGCTGAACCAGGCGGCCTTCTTCTCGTCGGTGGTCCCGGTCTTGCCGGCGATCTTGCGCCCGTCGTCGAGGCCGAGGGAGGCCGCGGTGCCCTTCTCGGTGACGTTGAGCAGGACGGCGTTGAGCGAGTCGGCGGTCTGCTCGGAGAAGGCCTGGCTGCACTGGGACTGCGGGACGGGGACGTCCTTGCCGTCCACCGTGGTGATCTTGTTGATCGCGACCGGGGTGCAGTACTTGCCGCGGGCGGCGAAGGTCGCGTAGACGTTCGCCATGGTCAGCGGGGAGAGCTCCAGGGTGCCGAGGACCATCGAGGGCACCTCCTGGAAGGCGTCGCCCTTGGCGGACTGGGTGATGCCCAGCTTGTTCGCCATCTGCTTCATCGCGCAGAGGCCGACCTGCTGCTCCATCTGCACGAAGTAGGTGTTGACCGAGCGGGCCATCGCCTCCTTCAGCTGGTACGGCCCGACCTCGCTGTCCTGCTCGTTCTTCACCGTCTCCTTGGGCTTGACGGTGTTCTTCCAGGTGCCCGAGCAGGTGGACATCTGCGGGTACTCGATCTTGTTCTCGGACGGGAACGCCTGGGTGTTCGACATGCCCGACTCCAGCGCCGCCGCGGCCAGGATCGGCTTGAAGGTCGAGCCGGTCTGGAAGCCGTTGCCGCCGCCCATGGCCGCGTCCACGTTGAGGTTGACGACGGTCTGGTTCTTGTTCGGGTCCAGGCCGTACGGGCGGGTCTGGGCCATCGCCAGGATCTTGCCGCTGCCCGGCTCCATCATGGTCGCGGCGGCCGACACCGGGTCGGTCACGTTGACCTTCTTGGTGACGGCGTTCTGGGCGGCGGCCTGCTTGTCCGGGTCCAGCGTGGTGTAGATGTTCAGGCCGCCGGTGTTCCACAGCTTCTTGCGCTCGTCGGCGCTCTTGCCGAAGGCCGGGTCCTGCTTGACCACGTGGCGCACGTAGTCGCAGAAGAAGCCCATGCCGGCCTGGGCGGTGATGCAGCCGTTCTGCGGGTCCTTGTACTTCAGACCCAGCGGGGCGGCCTTCGCCTCCTTCGCCTGGTCGGCGGTGATGTGCTTGTTCTCCAGCATCTTGTCGATCACGACGTTGCGGCGCTTGAGCGTGTTCTCGGGGTAGCGCACCGGGTCGTACTGCGACGGGTTCTGGACCACGCCGGCCAGGGTGGCGGCCTCGGCGACGGTCAGGTCCTTGTTGCTCTTGCTGAAGTAGCGCTGGGAGGCGGCCTCGACCCCGTAGGCCTGGTGGCCGTAGAAGGTGATGTTGAGGTAGTTGGTGAGGATCTGATCCTTGCTCAGGTCCTCCTCCAGCTTGATGGCGACCTTGAGCTCCTGGATCTTGCGGCCCAGGGTCTTGCGCTGGGCCTCCAGGACGGCCGCCTGGTCGTCGCCGGCCTTCTCCACGTTGACGTTCTTCACGTACTGCTGGGTCAGCGTGGAGGCGCCCTGGGAGGCGGTGCCGCTCTCCGCGTTCTTGCTGATCGCGCGGAGGACGCCCTTGAGGTCGACGGCGCCGTGCTCGTAGAAGCGGGCGTCCTCGATGTCGACCTGGGCGTGCCGCATGAACGGCGACATCTGGTCGGCGGTGATGACGGTGCGGTCGCGCTCGTAGACCTTGGCGATCAGGCCGCCCTTGGCGTCGAAGATCTGCGTCGCCTGGGTGAGCGGCGGGGTCTTGAAGTCGTCGGGGATGTTGGCGAAGCTCTCCGCCGTGTCCTTGGCGGTCAGCCCGATGGCGCCGACGGCGGGCAGGGCGAGGCCTGCCAGCAGGACTCCGGAGAGCACGCTGACGCCCAGGAACTTCACGCCGTTGCCGGCGTGCTCCATCGGGGATCCGCCGGTCCTGCCGCGCGGAGCTCCGGTGTTGCCTGGGGGCTGGGTTGCCTGGGGGCGCTTCGGTGCCATGGGGAGAACCCTACGTCGCGGATTCCCGCACACCGGGGCAGGTGTTCGCCTAGGCTTGTCACAAGCTTGCGACAGCTTCGGTGCGTCAACATCGTTCACTCTTGTGGGCGAGAAGACTTGCCCGAATTGCCCGCTGATGTCCGGGTTTTGAGGCAGCTGTGGCCTGCTGTGCTCCTATGGTCGGTTGCGCTCAGTGACGACTCCTGTGGCGAGAGTGGGGGTTCCGCTCTTGGCAAGGCGTGCGACCTGCGATCACTCCAACGAGTGAGCTGATCGCCACCCATAGTCCAATTGGGTCATTCGAGATTGAGCCCGAAGGGGCTGTTGCAAGCTGTCGTTCTTCCGTAACGTCCTCAACTGGCAACGGTGAATATGCCGTTGCCGCCGTGGGGGAGCCTCGATACGGGAGAGGACGGCGCCGGCATGGGCTGGGTTGACGACTGGAGTGCGCAGGCCGCCTGCCGCACGAGTGATCCGGACGAACTGTTCGTCCAGGGGGCGGCACAGAACCGCGCGAAGGCGGTGTGCAGCGGCTGTCCCGTCCGGACCGAGTGCCTCGCGGACGCCCTGGACAACCGGGTGGAGTTCGGGGTGTGGGGCGGGATGACGGAGCGCGAGCGCCGGGCGCTGCTGCGCCGCCGCCCGACCGTCATCTCGTGGCGGAGGCTGCTGGAGACGGCGCGCACCGAGTACGAGGAGTCCCTCGCGACCGGGGTGATACTGACGGACTACGCCCAGGCGGGCTGAGCCCGGCCGCACCACGCGGCCCGGGCCGGTCGGCCCCGCGGACGGGGGGCTGTACCGCGCAGGGCCGGTGACCGTGCCCGGCTGTACCGCGCCTGGCTCCGTACCGCGCCTGGCTCCGTACCGCGCGGGCTAGACCGCGCCGTTGAGCCGGTCCCCGATGGCCCGCAGCCCGTCCAGGTCGTGCACGTCACCCGGCAGCGCCGGCACCTCCACGATCGGCACGTCCGGGTACACCGAGACGAAGCGGTCGCGGGTACGGCGTTCGCGCCCCATGATCTGCATCCGCTCGGCGTGCAGCCGCAGCAGCCCGGCCGCGAGCAGCTCCGCCTCGGGCGAGGCGTGCTCCGAGCCGTTCTCCTCCAGGGCCTCGGCGGCCGCCAGCGCCCGCTCCGCGGTGAGCTGCGGTGCGCCCGTGCCGTGCACCCGGTTGAGCACCAGCCCGGCCAGCGGCATCCGGTCCGCGGCCAGCCGGTCCACGAAGTACGCCGCCTCGCGCAGTGCGTCCCGCTCCGGCGCCGCCACCACCAGGAACGCCGTGCCCGGCGCCTTGAGCAGCTGGTACGTGCGGTCCGCGCGCTCCCGGAAGCCGCCGAACATCGAGTCCATCGCGCTGACGAAGGTCTGCACGTCGGTGAGCAGCTGGGCGCCGAAGATCTTGCCCAGGGTGCCGGTGAGCAGGCCCATCCCGGCGTTCAGGAAGCGCATCGCGCTGCGCCCGCCGACCTTGGCCGGGGCGGTGAGGATCCGGATCACCCGGCCGTCCAGGAAGGACCCGAGCCGGTTGGGCGCGTCCAGGAAGTCCAGCGCCGAGCGGGACGGCGGGGTGTCCACGACGATCAGGTCCCACTCCTCGGCGGCGCGCAGCTGCCCGAGCTTCTCCATCGCCATGTACTCCTGGGTGCCGGCGAAGCCGGCCGACAGGGACTGGTAGAAGGGGTTCTCCATGATCGCCCGGGCCCGTTCGGGCTCGGCGTGGGCCAGCACGACCTCGTCGAAGGTCCGCTTCATGTCCAGCATCATGGCCTGGAGCTCGCCGGTGCCGTTCACCCCCTTGACCACCCGGGGGGTGTTGTCGAGCTCGGTCAGGCCCATCGACTGGGCGAGCCGGCGGGCCGGGTCGATGGTCAGCACCACGACCTTGCGGCCGCGCTCGGCCGCCCGCAGGCCGAGGGCCGCGGCGGTGGTGGTCTTGCCGACGCCGCCGGAGCCGCAGCAGACGATGATCCTGGTCTTCGGGTCGTCGATCAGCTCGTCCACCGCGAGCCGCCGTCCGGTGCTCCGCACCCCGTTCGAGGTCATGCCGCCCCCTGCCGCTTCAGTTCGCCCGCCAGCCGGTACAGCCCGCCGAGGTCCACGCCCTCGCCCAGCAGCGGCAGTTCGTACGTCGGGAGCCGCAGCTGCTGGATGTCGGCGCGCTGCGCGCGCTCCAGCTCGACCCGCTCGGCGTGCTCCCTGGCCTGCTCCAGCAGCGGGTCGAGCAGCGGCTCCACCGCCGCCCGGACCTTCTCCCCGGTGCGGGTGCGGCCGCCGAGCCCGGCCTCGCCGAGCGCCAGGGCGACCTCCTCGCGGTGGTCCCCGTCCACCGCGGCCACCGCCGCCGCGTCCAGCACCGGCGGCCGGACCATGTTGACCATCACCCCGCCCACCGGGAGCTTCGCCTCGCGCAGCTCCTCGATGCCGTCGACCGTCTCCTGCACCGGCATCTCCTCCAGCAGGGTGACCAGGTGCACCGCGGTCTCCGGCGACTTCAGCACCCGCATCACGGCCTGCGCCTGGGTGTGTATCGGGCCGATCCTGGCCAGCCCGGCGACCTCGGCGTTGACGTTCAGGAACCGGGTCAGCCGCCCGGTCGGCGGGGCGTCCATCACCACCGCGTCGTAGCGCCGCCGGCCGTCCGGGTCCTTGCGCCTGGTCGCCTCGCAGGCCTTGCCGGTGAGCAGGACGTCCCGTACGCCGGGCGCGATGGTGGTGGCGAAGTCGACGAAGCCGACCTTCTGGAGCGCCTTCCCGGCCCGGCCGAGCTTGTAGAACATCTCCAGGTACTCCAGCAGCGCCAGCTCGGTGTCGATCGCCAGCGCGAAGACCTCGCCGGGCCCGCCCTCCCCGGCCGGCAGCCCCAGCTGGGCGCGGGAGACCGAGGCGATCCGGCGCTCCTCGTACGGGAGCGCGGCGATCCCGAAGAGCTCGGCGACGCCCTGCCGGCCCTCGACCTCGATCAGCAGCACCCGTCCGCCGTCGGCGGCGAGGGCCAGGGCCAGTGCCGCGGCCAGCGTGGTCTTCCCGGTGCCGCCCTTGCCGCTGACCACGTGCAGCCGGACGCCCTCCCAGTCGGGGTCGCGCCGGGCCGCCTGGCCGGGGGTGCGTGCCACGCTCCGTCTCCGTCCGTCTCCGTCCTACGGGCGTCCCCTCCTGACGAGGGTGCCCCTCGCCAGGGTGCCCTCCCGCGAGGGTAACCAGGGAGCGCACCGGATGCCCGGAGCACCTGGGCCGTCAGGCCGGATCATGCCCTCTTTGTGCCCCACCTCACACGCCTCGCGGCGGGCGGCGCGGATCGTCGCGACGGCTCGTCTAGAGTCTGGCCATGACCAAGTGGGAATACATGACGGCGCCCCTGCTGGTGCACGCGACCAAGCAGATCCTGGACAACTTCGGCGAGGACGGCTGGGAGCTCGTCCAGGTCGTGCCCGGCCCGAACCCGGAGCAGCTGGTGGCCTACTTCAAGCGGGAGAAGAACGCATGAGCAAGGTCGAGTCGAAGCTCGCCGAGCTGGGCCTGACCCTGCCGGAGGTGGCCGCCCCGGTCGCCGCCTACGTGCCGGCCCTGCGGACCGGCGACCTCGTGTTCACCTCCGGCCAGCTCCCGGTCGTCGGCGGCAAGCTGCCGAGCACCGGCAAGGTCGGTGCCGAGGTGTCCCCGGAGGAGGCCAAGGACCTCGCGCGGATCTGCGCGCTGAACGCCCTGGCCGCCGTGAAGTCCGTGGTCGGTGACCTCGACCAGGTCGAGCAGGTCGTCAAGGTCGTCGGCTTCGTCGCCGCCGCCCCCGACTTCATCGGCGTCCCGGCCGTCGTCAACGGCGCCAGCGAGCTGCTCGGCGCGGTGCTGGGCGAGGCGGGCGTGCACGCCCGCAGCGCCGTCGGCGTCGCGGTGCTGCCGCTGGACTCCCCGGTCGAGGTCGAGATCCTGGTGCGGGTCAAGAGCGCCTGAGCGTGATCGCGGAGGCGGGGCCGGGCTCGTCCGGC
>NZ_JBHVET010000449.1:0-7141 GCF_042802135.1 Kitasatospora sp. NPDC057512 | reverse complement strand
CCGGTGCCCGCTACTCGCGCGCCGCCGAGGTGGAGCTCATGTCCGCGTAGCGGCTCCCCGCCACCCGGCCGGCCACCGGCTCCAGCAGCGCCGACTCCTCGGCGGTCAGCCGCAGCGTCGCCGCCGCGGTGTTCTCGGCGAGCCGGCTCCGCTTGCGGGTGCCCGGGATCGGCACGACGGCCAGCCCGTGCACCTCGGCCCGCTGGTGCACCCAGGCCAGCGCGACCTGGGCGAGCGAAACGCCGCGGGCCGCCGCGATCTCCCGCAGCGGGTCGAGCAGTTCGCCGTTGGCGGCCGCGTTGTCGCCGGTGAAGCGGGGGTGGCGGCGGCGGTAGTCGTTCGCCGAGAGCTCCGTGGCGTCCTGGAAGGCGCCGGTCAGGAAGCCGCGCCCGAGCGGCGAGTACGGCACGAAGGCGACGCCCAGCTCCGCCGCGGCCGGCACCGCCGTGCGCTCGACGTCGCGGGCGAACACCGACCACTCGGACTGGAGCGCGGCGATCGGGTGGACGGCGTGCGCCTCGCGCAGCTCGTCGCCGGTCACCTCGGACAGGCCGAGGTGGCGCACCTTGCCGGCCTTCACCAGCTCGGCCATGGCGCCGACCGAGTCGGCCAGCGGCACGGCCGGGTCGCGGCGGTGCATGTAGTACAGGTCGATCTCGTCCACGCCGAGGCGGCGCAGCGAGGCGTCCACCGCGGTCCGGATGTACGCCGGGTCGTTGCTGATGCCGCGGACGGCGCCGTCCTCCTCGGAGCGCAGGATGGCGAACTTGGTGGCGAGCACCACCTTGTCCCGGTTGGCCCGGACGAAGGGGCCGATGAGCTCCTCGTTGCGGCCGGAGCCGTACATGTCGGCGGTGTCGAAGAGGGTGACGCCGGTCTCCAGGGCTGCGTCCAGGGTGGCGAGCGCCTCGTCGGCGTCGGTGGGGCCGTAGAACTCGCTCATGCCCATGCAGCCGAGGCCCTGGACGCCCACCAGCGGGCCGCCGGTGCCGAGTTCGACGGTGGGAAGGACGGTCTGAGTCATGCGCTCTGCTCTTCCTCTACATGGATGTTCTGGCACGTGGCCGGGATGCCGGCGCCACCGGCGCCCTTCCCGGCATAGATGTCGATCTTGTAGTCCAGGACGGCGAGGGTCGCCTGGAGGTCCACGATCCGCTGTCGGACCTCCTCGCGCTGGGCCTCCAGGAGCAGCCGCCGCTCCCCGTAGGTCTGCTCGCCCTGGCGGGCCATGCCCACGTACTTGAGCATGTCCGCCACCGACATGCCGGTCAGCCGCAGCCGGCCCAGGAAGGCCAACCGGTGCAGATCGGCGTCGGAGTAGCGGCGCTGGCCGCCCGCCGCCCGGTCCACCGGGTCCAGCAGGCCGATCCGCTCGTACCAGCGCAGGGTGTGGGCGGTCAGCCCGCTCGCCGCGGCGACCTCGCTGATGGTGTGCCTCGGGCTCGGGTCCGGATCGCCGACAGGGCGGCTGAACACCTCGGAGCAGCTGCGCAGGTCGATCTCGATGCGTGCGGGTGCGGCCATCGCTCGTTCCCCCTTGTCCTGTGCGACGGGAACGACGCTACAGAGTTGGAGTGCACTCCAAGCAAGCCCGACAGCCGGGTGGGCCCGCCACCACCTTTTCCGAGGATTTTCCCGGCGACTAGAGTCGGGCCCATGGAGAGCTTGCGGATGATCGAGAACTGGCCGGTGCCCCACGCCGCGGCGGCGGTGGTCCGGGCGGCGGACGGCGCGGTGCTGGGCGCGCACGGGCCGCAGCAGCACCTGTTCCCGCTCGCCTCGGTGACCAAGCTGCTCACCTCGTACGCGGCGCTGGTCGCCCTGGAGGAGGGCGTGTTCGAGCTGGACGACCCGGCCGGGCCGCCCGGATCCACCGTCCGCCACCTGCTCGCGCACACCTCCGGCCTGGGCTTCGACGAGGACCGGGTGTTCGCCGAGCCCGGCAACCGCCGGCTCTACTCCAACGCGGGCTTCGACGCGCTGGCCCGGACGCTGTCCGAGGCCGCCGGGATCGAGTTCTCCCGCTACGTCGCCGAGGCCGTCTTCGAGCCGCTGGGCATGACGGACACCCTGATCCACACCGCCCACAAGTCCCCGGCCGGCGCCGGCGGCCTGTCCACCGTCGCCGACCTCGCCCGGTTCGCCGCCGAGTTGCAGGCCCCCAAGCTGCTGGACCCGTCCACCGTCCGGCAGGCCACCCGCGAGGTCGCCTTCCCCAGCACCAGCGGCGTGCTGCCCGGCTACGGCCACCGCCGCCCGAACGACTGGGGCCTCGGCTTCGAGATCCGCGACGGCAAGAGCCCGCACTGGACCGGCACCACCAACTCCCCGGGAACCTTCGGCCACTTCGGCCAGTCCGGCACCTTCCTGTGGGTCGACCCGCAGGCCGGCGCGGCCTGCGTCGCGCTCACCGACCGGGACTTCGGGCCGTGGGCGGTCGAGGCCTGGCCGGCCTTCTCGGACGCGGTGCTGGCGGAACTGAACGGTTAGCCGTACGAGACCGGCGAGTGCATCTCCCAGAGCAGGAGTTCGGCGCCGGTCTCCCCCGCCGCCGGGTCGGCGAAGGCCTCGCCGGTGATCCGCACGCTGTCGCCCGGGACCATCGAGCGGCCGCCGCCCTTGGGCCCCGGGACGGTCCGGTAGCCCAGCGAGCCGGCCGTCAGGTGCGCGTACCGCCAGGGCGCCTCGGGCAGCGGCGGCAGCGGCTGCCAGGGCCCGGCGGTGGCCAGCCAGAGCGCGGCGTCGCTGCGTCGCAGCCGCAGGGCGTCCGTCCCCGCGTCGCGCTCCAGGCCGGAGGCGAGCAACGTCAACCCGCCGTCCGCCGGTTCCACCTTGCGCAGGCCGTACGCGGGCGGCGCGTCGAACTCGTCCGGCTGGAGCCACATCTGGACGAAGCGGACCGGCCCGGTGGCGCCGCCGACATTGCGCTCGGTGTGGGTGACACCGGAGCCGGCACCGAGGTGCTGCACCATCCCGGGCCGGACCACCCCGCTGTGGCCGTACGAGTCCCGGTGGGCCAGCGCTCCCTCCAGCACCCAGGTGAGGATCTCGGTGTCCCGGTGCTTGTGCTCCTCGAACCCGGCGCCGGGGGCGAGGAGTTCCTCGTTGCAGGCGAGCAGCGCGCCGAAGTGGGTGTTCTTCGGGTCGTAGTGGCCCGAGAAGGAGAACGCGTGCCTCGTCTCGACGCCCTCGGCCGGGGCGGAGCGGTAGCGTTCGGCGGTGCGGCGCAGGTCGGCGCGGGGGCGGTCGGCGGCTTCGGTCACGCCCCCACCGTAGTCGCCGGCGCGCGGGGTGTGACTCTTGCCACCGCGCCGCTCCGCCGGGGGGTGTGCACGAGCAGTCACTCACGTGAGGCAGTCTTGTCCTTGTGCCAGCCGCTTCCGCGAACTCCAAGAGCGAACCCAGCCCCAGCCCCGCACCCGACCCCACCGGGAAGAGCCCGGCCGCCCGGGCGGGCCGTGACCGCCCCGGCCGCGCGGCGCCCCGCCTGACGGCGCAGGAGCGCAGAAACGCCGCCGAGCGCGCCGAGCGCCGGGCCGCGACGCTCAAGCGGCTGGAGAAGTCCTCCGGCAAGCTGGCCACCGCCGCGATCTCGCGGATGGACGACCAGCTCGGCTGGTACCGGCGGATGCCCCCGGAGCACCGGTCCTGGATCGGTCTGGTCGCCCAGGCCGGCATCGCCGCCTTCACCGAGTGGTACCGCCACCCCGAGTCCGCGAAGGCGATCTCCACCGACGTCTTCGGCACCGCCCCGCGCGAGCTGACCAGGGCGATCACCCTGCGCCAGACCGTCGAGCTGATCCGCACCACGATCGAGGTGATGGAGGAGGCCATCGAGGAGGTGGCCGCCCCCGGCGACGAGGCGGACATGCGCGAGTCGGTGCTGGTCTACGCCCGGGAGATCGCCTTCGCGACCGCCCAGGTGTACGCCCAGGCGGCCGAGGCGCGTGGCGCCTGGGACGCCCGGCTGGAGGCGCTGGTGGTCAACTCGCTGCTGTCCGGCGACGCCGACGAGGGCGTGCTCTCGCGCGCCGCGGCGCTCGGCTGGGGCCAGCCCAACCAGATCCGGGTGGTGATGGGCAGCGCGCCGGACGGCGACAGCGAGCTGGTGGTCGAGGCGATCCGCCGGGCCGCCCGGTACGCCAAGCTGCACGTGCTGACCGGGGTGCTGGGCAAGCGCCTGGTGGTCGTGGTCGGTGGTGAGAAGGAGCCGGTGCAGGCGGCCAGGGCGCTGATCGGCCAGTTCGCGCCGGGCCCCGTGGTGGTCGGCCCGACCGTGCCCGACCTGCTCTCCGCGACTCGCTCGGCCGCCGCCGCCGCGGCCGGCCTGCGGGCCTGCGCCGCCTGGCCGGACGCCCCCCGCCCGGTGCTGGCCGACGACCTGCTGCCCGAGCGGGCGCTGGCCGGCGACCAGGCCGCGCGCCGTCAGCTGGTGGAGGAGATCTACACACCGCTGGACGAGGCCGGCTCCGCCCTGCTGGAGACGCTGAGTGTCTACCTGGAGCAGGCCTCCTCGCTGGAGGGCGCGGCCCGGATGCTCTTCGTCCACCCCAATACGGTGCGCTACCGGCTGCGACGTGTGACTGACGTCACGGGGTACGCCCCCTCCGACGTACGTTCGGCGTTCACTCTGCGGATCGCGCTGGCCCTCGGCCGGCTGGACGCCGTCGGGGAGCCCGGCTGAGCCGGAGTGTAGGGACCATACAATCCCGGATGGTTTTCTTCGTTACCGTCGCCTACCCGCCCCTGGGCGCCTGGCGAGAGAGGGTTGAACCGTGCTCGTAATCGTCGCCCCTGGACAGGGTGCCCAGTCCCCCGGTTTCCTCAGCCCCTGGCTGGAGCTCGACGGCGTCGCCGACCGCCTGCGCGGTTGGTCGGAGGTCGCCGGGCTCGACCTGGTGCACGCCGGGACCGAGGCGTCCGCCGAGGAGATCAAGGACACCGCCGTCGCCCAGCCGCTGCTGGTCGCGGCCGGTCTGGTGACCGCCCGGGAGCTGTTCCCGGACGAGGACGCCGCCCGCGCGCTGGTCGGCGCCGTGGCCGGCCACAGCGTCGGTGAGATCACCGCCGCCGCCGGCGCCGGGGTGCTCACCGCCCACGACGCGCTGACCTTCGTGCGCGAGCGCGGCCGGGCCATGGCCGAGGCCGCCGCCGTCACCGAGACGGGCATGCTCGCCCTGCTCGGCGGCGAGCCGGAGGAGGTCGCGGCCAAGCTGGCCGAGCACGGCCTGACGGCGGCCAACAACAACGGCGGCGGCCAGATCGTCGCCGCCGGCACGCTGGACCAGCTGGAGGCGCTGAAGGCGGACCCGCCGACCCGCTCCAAGCTGGTGGCCCTGAAGGTGGCCGGTGCCTTCCACACCGAGCACATGGCCCCGGGTGTCGAGCGGCTGGCCGAGCTGGCCCCGACCCTGACGAGCGTGGCCGACCCCAAGGTCCGCTACGTCTCCAACAAGGACGGCGCGGTCGTGGACTCCGGCTCGGAGGTCCTCGCCCGACTGGTGTCCCAGGTCTCCAACCCGGTCCGCTGGGACCTCTGCATGGAGACCCTCGGGCAGCTGGGCGCGACGGCCGTGATCGAGCTGTCCCCGGCCGGCACCCTCACCGCGCTGCTCAAGCGCAACCTCAAGGGCGTGGCCACGCTCGCCCTCAAGACCCCCGCCGATCTGGACAAGGCCCGCGCACTCGTCGCGGAGCACGGCGGTCAGGAGCAGGAGAACCAGGCATGACCAAGCCCCAGATCCGTCCGGTGAGCGGCGCGCAGTACTCGCGCATCCTCGGCGTCGGCGGCTACCGTCCGGTCCGGGTGATCCCCAACTCCGAGGTCCTGGAGTGGATCGACTCCTCGGACGAGTGGATCCGCACCCGCAGCGGGATCGCCGAGCGCCGCTGGGCCGGCCCGGAGGAGTCCGTCTCCGAGATGTCCGTCCAGGCCGCCGGCAAGGCCATCGCCCAGGCCGGGATCTCCGCCGACCAGATCGGCGGCGTGATCGTCTCGACCGTCTCGCACTTCAAGCAGACCCCGGCGATCGCCACCGAGATCTCCGAGCGGCTCGGCTGCGGCACCGCCCCGGCCTTCGACATCTCGGCCGCCTGCGCCGGCTTCGGCTACGGCCTGGGCCTGGCCGACGGCATGATCCGCGGCGGCAACGCCGAGTACGTGCTGGTCATCGGCGTCGAGCGGCTCAGCGACCTGACCGACCAGTCGGACCGCTCCACCGCCTTCATCTTCGGCGACGGCGCCGGCGCCGCGGTCGTCGGCCCGTCCGACACGCCCGGCATCGGCAAGCTGGTCTGGGGCTCGGACGGCTCGCAGGCCGACCTGATCACCCAGACCGAGGCCTGGGACACCGCCTTCGCCAAGTCCGACGCCGTCAACGGCGCGGGCGAGGAGGCCAAGTGGCCGGCCCTGCGGATGGACGGCCAGCCGGTCTTCCGCTGGGCGGTCTGGGAGATGGCCAAGGTGGCCCAGCAGGCGCTGGACGCCGCCGGGATCACCGCCGACCAGCTCGGCGCGTTCATCCCGCACCAGGCCAACATGCGGATCACGGATGCCATGATCAAGGCGCTCAAGCTGCCGGAGTCGGTGCCCGTCGCCCGCGACATCGCCGAGACCGGCAACACCTCCGCGGCCTCCATCCCGCTGGCGATGGAACGCATGCTGGAGAGCGGTGAGGCCCACAGCGGGGACCTGGCCCTGATCATCGGGTTCGGGGCGGGTCTCGTGTACGCCGCGGCAGTCGTTACTCTCCCCTAGGCGCATTCGCCCAATCCACAAGCCTGTGTCCGGCCGCCGGCCGGACGCGTTCAACACCGAAGAGGAGCAGCCAGTATGGCTACCAAGGACGAGGTCCTGGAAGGTCTCGCCGAGATCGTCAACGAGATCGCCGGTATCCCGACCGAGGATGTCGCGCTCGACAAGTCCTTCACCGATGACCTGGACGTCGACTCGCTGTCCATGGTCGAGGTCGTCGTGGCCGCCGAGGAGCGCTTCGACGTCAAGATCCCGGACGACGAGGTCAAGAACCTGAAGACCGTCGGCGACGCGGTGGACTACATCCTCGCCAACGCCGCCTGAGCGATCGACTCGTTCGACTCGGCCAGCCCGTCCGGCGTCCCGTACGCCGGTGAGAGCTGACCC
>NZ_JBHVET010000448.1:0-7148 GCF_042802135.1 Kitasatospora sp. NPDC057512 | reverse complement strand
CGCCCGGCGAGCAGGTCGCCGAGCGGGCCGTCCGCGCGCACCGAGGTGACCGGCAGCCCGGCGACCGTCGCGTCCGGGTCGAGGGCGAGCCGGAGCAGTTCGGTGGCGGCGAGCACGCCGTCGCGCCGGTCGGCGAGGAAGGCGAGGGCGGCGGCGATCTGAGCCGGGTCGGCCTCCAGCCAGGTGCCGCGCACCCGGACCAACCCCTGCTTGGCGGCGGCGAGTTCGGCCAGTTCGCGCTCGGTGAGCGGCTCCCCCTCCGGGCCGAGCGCGGCCTGCCACCGGAAGGCGACCACGGCGTCCCGGTCCACCTGGCTGGTGACCGCGAGCGTGCCGGGCGCGGGCGGGGTGGTGGCGCGCAGGGCGAGCCCGAGCCGGGGGCGGCGGCGCCACCAGGCGGGCAGCAGCACCCCGAAGCCGCCCTCGGCGAGGGCGGGCGCGGCGGTACGCAGGAAGTCCAGCGCACCGGCCCGGTCGAGCGGCAGGGCGGACGGGCGGGAGCGGTGGCGCAGCCCCTCCAGGGCGGGCCAGCGGTGGGCGGCGCGGGCGAGTTCGGCGACCAGGACGTCGACCGGGTCGGCGGCCTTGCGGGCGAGCGCGGCGTGGGCGGCGCCGCCCTCGTGCAGGTCGGCGGCGCGGACCAGCAGGGAGGGCTCGTCCACGGCCTGGAGCAGGAACTCCAGCCGCCAGGCGTCGTCGGAGGGGCGGCCCTCGGGGTCGTCCTGGTCGGGGCCGAGCGGCTCGACCAGGCGGAAGCAGAGCCGCAGCGCCGGGTCGACGGGCTCGGCGGCGGCGTACCAGGCGCCGAGCCGGCGGCGCAGTTCGGCGACCTCCCCGGCCGGGGCGCCGTCGATCCCGCCGTCGGGGGTGGTGAGGGCGTGCAGCCAGCGTTCGGCGACGGCCTCCCCCGGCGCGGGGAAGGGGGTGTCCGCCAGCGCGGCGCGGGCCTCGGCGTCCACCAGTGCGCCGAGGGCGGCGCCCAGCAGCGCCTCGCCGCCGCCGGGGCCGTGCGGCCACTCCCCCAGCAGGACGGGCGGGCAGCCGGCGGCCAGGGCGGCGGCCTCGCGGCGCCCGGCCGGGGTGGGGTCGGGCAGCCACCGGGCCTGCGTCCGGCCGTCGGCGGCGGTCACGGGCAGTGGCAGCACCCGGCCCCGGCCGACCGTCCGCCAGGCGAGGTCGTGCACCCCGGTGAGCCAGCGCAGCGAGGGACCGTGGACCACCTCGACCCGGCCGGCACCGGGCAGGTCGGCGCCGGTGACGGCCCAGACCGGGTCGAAGACCTCGCCGAGCAGCTGGGCGGCGGCCCCGGCGTCGAAGAGCAGCGCCGGGACCCGCCAGGGGGTGAGCACGGCGCCGCCGCGCGGCGGGGTGACCGGCAGGTCGGGCGAGGGCGCGGGGACGGTGCCGACGGTGGGCAGCAGCAGGGTGGCCCAGCGCTCGGGGGCCTGCCCGGCGAGCCAGCCGAGGCCCGGGCCGATGCCGCCGAGCACGGCGGCCAGCTCGCCGGCCGGGCAGGCGTAGGGGTGGGCGCGCGGGGCGGGCCGGTCGGGGTGCGGCTCGGGGGCGCCGGGGTGGGCGCGGGCGTCCTCGGCCCAGAGCGCCAGCCGCCCGTCCGCCCGCCAGAGCGCGTGCAGGACGAACATCGGGGGCCTTCCGGGCGGGGTGGGAACCGTCCTTCGCAGCCTAACCGGGAGGGCCGACAGGGCCGGTCCGCTGAGCCGTTCGGGGGAAGCCCGAAAGTCTTGGTTGAAAGTTGAACGAAGTTGCCCTACGCTGGAGCCAACAAGTTGAAGCCTAAACAACTGGCTTCGAACCAAGGAGGAAGCCATGGGCCTGTTCAACCGCACCAAGACCGTCACCGCCCCCGCCGCGGCCACCGTCCGGACCCCGGCCGGCCCGGACCTCGCCCACCTGACCGGCGACTGGACGATCGACACCACGCACAGCGAGATCGGCTTCTCGGTCCGCCACGCGATGGTCACCAACGTCAAGGGCCGCTTCACCGAGTACGACGGCACGCTGCACCTGGACGGGACCCACCCGGGCAACTCCACGGCCGAGCTGGTGATCAAGGTCGCGAGCATCGACACCAACCAGGCCCAGCGCGACGAGCACCTGCGCACCGGCGACTTCTTCGCCGCCGACGCCCACCCGGAGATCCGCTTCCGCAGCACCTCCGCCCAGCTGGTCCACGGGGACTCGTACCGGATGACCGGCGACCTCACCATCAAGGGCACCACCCGCCCGGTCGTCCTGGACCTGGAGTACACCGGCAGCGCCACCGACGCGTACGGCGCCAACCGGGTCGGCTTCGAGGGCAAGGCCGTCCTCGACCGCACCGAGTTCGGCCTGACCTACAACGCCGCGCTGGAGACCGGCGGCGTGCTGATCGGCGAGAAGGTCAAGCTCAGCTTCGACATCTCCGCCGTCAAGGCGGCCTGAGCCGGACTCCCCCGCCGCGGCCGGCCTCGCCCCGCCGCGGGCCGCCCCTGAGCACCGTCCCTGCCCCTCCCCCCGGGGGCAGGGGCGGTTTTCGCCTACCCCGGGGGCAGCAGCGCCGCGTCCGCCGCGGGCAGCCAGCCGCCCGACGGACGCCGCAGCCAGCCCTCGGCCGCGCCGAGCGCACCCGCCGCGGCGGCCAGCGCCCGCAGCCCCGGGCGCCGCTCGCCGGGCCGGTGCACCAGGCTGACCAGGCTCAGCGGCACCGGCTCCACCAGCGGCACGTTCACCGTCCCCGGGATCCGCGGGCCGCCGACCGTGGTCAGCATCGGATCGCCGTGCCGGGCGAGGTAGCGGGCGGTCTCGTCCACGCCGACCGGCGGCGCGTACGGCGCGGCCGCCGTCAGGCCGTGCTCGCGCAGCAGCCGGGTGCCGAGGTCGGTCCACTCGGTGGTGGCCGGGTTGCCCGCGCAGACGTCGACGGGGTGCCCGGCCAGGTCGGCCAGGCGCAGGACGGTGCGGCCGGCCAGCGGGTGGGTGTCCGCCATCATCACCGAGATCCGCTCCAACCGCACCGGCAGCTGGGCGAGTTGGCCGCGCACCGGGGCCGGCAGCCCGGCGAAGCGACCGAAGGAGGCGTCCAGCCGGTGGGCCAGGAGCTCCACGGCGGCCGCGGCCAGTCCGCCGTGGAAGCGGGCCAGCAGTTCGCCCTCCGGCCAGGTGGCACGGGCCCGTTCGAGCACCCGGTCGGCGGTGAGGTCCGGGCCGGTGACGTCGCTGTTGAGGTCGAGCAGCAGCGGCCGGGCGGCGGCCCCGGCGCCGGTCGCCGCCTCGGCGAGGATCTCGTCGTGCAGGGCGAGGAACCGGCGCGCCCGGGGCAGCAACCGCCGCCCGGCCGGGGTGAGTTCGACGCTGCGGGTGGTGCGGGTGAACAGCGCGTCGCCGAGCAGCCCCTCCAGGGTCCGGACGTCCCGGCTGAGCGCCTGCTGGGCGGTGTGCAGCCGCTCGGCGGCCCGGCCGAAGTGCAGGGTCTCGGCGGTCGCGACGAAGCCGCGGAGCAGACGGGGGTGCAGGTCACGGGGCATGGGCGGCAGATTAACAACAGGGTGTTGTGAGTGCGGCGAAACAGGTGTTGGACGGCCGCCCGCCGCCGGCACCAGGCTGGGGGCACCCCCTTCCCGCCTGCTCACAGGAGCCCGATGCCCTCGCGCGCCCTCCTCACCTCCTACCGGCGGCTGTTCGCGGCCCCCGGCGCCGTCGCCTTCACCCTGACCGGGCTGCTCGGCCGGCTGGCGCTGTCGATGAACGGCGTCGCACTGGTGGTGCTGCTCTCCGAACGGCGCGGCTCGTACGGGCTGGCCGGGGCGGTCTCGGCGGCCGGCCTGGTCACCGGCGCGATCGGGATGCCGCTGATCGGGCGGCTGGTGGACCGGTACGGGCAGGCCCGGGTGACGGTACCGGCCGCGCTGTACAACGCCGTTCCGCTGGCCGGCCTGCTGCTCTGCGTCCGGCTCGGCGCACCCGACTGGACACTCCTCCTCTGCTCCGCGGCCTGCGCGGCGGCGCCCAACCTCGGCGGCATGGCCCGCTCCCGCTGGGCGCACCTGCACCGGGACGACCCGGCCGCCCGGCACCTGGCCAACTCCTTCGAGCAGGCGCTGGACGAACTCTGCTTCATGGCCGGGCCGGTGCTCGCGATGGTGCTCTGCACCGCGCTCGCCCCGGAGGCCGGACTGATCACCGCGGGCGCCCTCGGCACCGCCGGCGCCCTGCTGTTCGCCGCCCAGCGGCGCACCGAACCGCCGCTGCCGCCGCCCGTCTCGGCCATCTCGGCCGGCCGGCGGCACGGCTCCCCGCTGCGGGTGCCCGGGCTGCGGGTGCTGGTGCTGACCTTCCTGGCGACCGGCATGGTCTTCGGCGCGACCGAGATCACCACCGTGGCGTACGCCGACGCGCTCGGTCACAAGGCGTCGGCCGGTCTGCTGCTGGCACTGGTCGCGGCCGGCTCCTGCCTGGCGGGGCTGCTGTTCGGACTGCTGACCCCGCGCCGGGCACCGGGCCCGCGCTTCCTGCTCGGCGCCACCGCGATGGCCGCGGTGCTGCTGCTGCCGCTCGCCGCCGGACTGGGCGGGGCCGGGCTCGGGCTGCTCGGCGTGGCACTGTTCGCGGCCGGCACCGCCACCGCACCGACCATGGTGACCGGGATGACGCTGGTCCAGGAGCTGCTGCCGCAGCGGCAGTTCAACGAGGGGATGGCGATGGCGGTGTCCGGCATCGTGGTCGGCATCTCGGCGGGGGCGGCGCTCGCCGGGACGGTCGCCGAACGGGCCGCTCCGGGCACCGGCTACGCCCTGCCCGCCGTGGCCGCCGGGATCGCGCTGCTGATCGCACTGGCGGGGCGGCGGCACCTGGCAACGCCGAGGACGGCGACGACGGGCGGCGCCTCGGACCGCGCGTCGGATGGCGCGTCGGATGGTGCGTCAGGTGAGGCGGGTTCGGCGGCGGCGGATAATTCCGAGCGGATTGTCAGTGCCTCCCTCTAACGTCGGGGCATGGAGGAAATCACCTACGTCCGAGGCGATGCCACCACGCCGCACGGCAAGGGCGTGAAGGTGATCGCGCACGTCTGCAACGACCTCGGCGGCTGGGGCAAGGGCTTCGTGCTCGCGCTCTCCAGACGCTGGCCCGAGCCCGAGGCGGCGTACCGGCGCTGGCACCGGGAGCGGGCGGCGAACGACTTCGGGCTCGGCGCCGTCCAGCTGGTACAGGTCGATCCGCACGTCTGGGTGGCCAACCTGGTCGGCCAGCGCGGCATCCGGACGGGGCGCTCCACCGGGGTGCCGGTGCGGTACGAGGCGATCGACACCGGGCTGGCCGCGCTGGGCGGGCACGCGCTCCGGCTCGGCGCCTCCGTCCACATGCCGCGGATCGGCTGCGGCCTGGCGGGCGGGCGCTGGGAGCGGGTCGAACCGCTGGTCACCGCCCGACTGACGGACCGGGGCATCCCGGTGACGGTCTACGACCTCGACTGACCGGGCCGCTCCGGCGCCGCCTCCACGTCCACCGATCCGTTCCCACTGATCCGTTCCTGTCGGCCCTTTCCTACCGGTCCGCCGGCTCCGGCCGGTCGGCCCCGGCCGCCACGCGCTCGGCCGGCCAGGCGTACACGTACTCGGGCAGCAGGAATCCGCCGGGGAACTCCCCCTCCTGCGCCCGGACCCGCTCGGCGCCCTCGCGCTCGTAGAAGGCGATCGCGCGGGTGTTGTCCCGCAGCACCTCCAGGGAGAGTGCGGCCCCGGGGTGCCGCTCGGCGACATGGGCGCGGGCCGCGGTCAGCAGCTCGCGGCCGATGCCGCCACCGTTCAGGCCGGGGCGCACGTGCAGGTTGTCGATCAGCACCCCGCCGTCCGGCTGCGGGACGAGGTAGATGAACCCGACCACCGCACCGGCCCGTTCGGCGATCAGGAGCTCGGGCGTGTTCTCCGGCTCCCCGTAGTCGGCGTCCAGGCGCAGTTCCCACAACTCGCGCCGCTGGGCCGCCATCCCGTCGCCCAGCCCCTCCTCCGGGACGATCCCCCGGTAGGTGGTGCGCCAGCTGTGGGCGTGCAGCTCGGCGACGGCCTCGGCGTCCCGCACTCCGCCGTGCCGAATGACGATCTGTCCTGAACTGATCATGTGACCAGCCTCCCACAGAGATGGAGTTGAACATGTTCAACCGTAGCGTCTACAGTTCCACCCAGCTTTTGAACGCGTTCGAAACGTCGGGGGCCATCGTGGTACCGGGTGCGGAGGGGGCATCCGGTGCCACGAACACCGACACCGGATGGAACGTCGTCTCCGGCTAGGCTCGTCCCCGTGGACGACCTGGCAGCGACGAACCGAACGGACGGCGGGAACGGCACGGCCGGGGATCCGGCCGTGCCCGGACCGGAGGGCGGCTCCGTACCGGAGGGCGGGCCCCTGCCCGGCGGCCGGGCACAGCCGAAGACCGACAAGAGTGAGGCGACCCGGGCCCTGATCCTGGAGACGGCCATGCGGCTGTTCCAGGAGCGGGGCTACGAGAAGACCACCATGCGCGCCATCGCCACCGAGGCCGGCGTCTCGGTGGGCAAGGCGTACTACTACTTCTCGGCGAAGGAATTCCTGATCCAGGGGTTCTACGACCGGATGACCTACGAGCACGCGGCCGACGCCAAGCGCCGGATGGCCCACACCCGGGACTTCTCCGAACGGCTGCGGATCGCGCTGGACTCCTGGCTCGACACGGCCGCGCCGTACCACGAGTTCTCCGCGCAGTTCTTCCGCACCGCCGCCGACCCGACCAGCTCGCTGAGCCCGTTCTCCAACGAGTCCCACCCGGCCCGGGCGACGGCGGTCGAGCTGTTCCGCGACGTCCTCCAGGGCTCGGAGCTGGCGCCCAAGCTGGACGCCGAACTGGTCGAGCTGCTGCCGGACGTGCTCTGGCTCTACCTGATGATCGTGGTGCTGTACTGGGTCTTCGACCGCACCCCGGACACCGAGCGGACCAGGGAGTTCGTCCGGCGCTCGACGCCGCTCGCGGCCCGGGTGATCAACCTGTCCCGCTACCGGGTCTTCCGGCCGATCGTCCGCGACGCCAAGGGCCTGATCCAGGACTTCATCCTGCCCACCATCGGCAAGACGGCGGTCAAGTAGCGCCCGCGACAGCGCCGGAGGCCGACCCGCGAACC
>NZ_JBHVET010000447.1:0-7167 GCF_042802135.1 Kitasatospora sp. NPDC057512 | reverse complement strand
AGGTGGGGGCGTACGTGGTGCGGGGGTCAGAGCTTTGCGCGCGAAGGGTTCGCACTCTTCGTAGTCAGTGCGCTACTTTCCGCATCATCAACAGAACATAGGAGACCCCGGCGGTGCTGTAACACCCCGGGGTCTGGCACCAGAGGAACACACCTCCAGATGCGGGTTCATCGTAGCGCGCGCACGCGCGCGTTCACCGTCCTTCCGAACGGCCTGTTGCAGGACCGTCGGCTCAGCTATACCGCCCGTGGCCTCCTCGCCGACCTGCTCTCCCGCCCCGACGGGTGGCGGGAGGACGGGCGGCAGATGGCGGACAGCAGTCCGCAGGGGCGGGGC
Organism: Kitasatospora sp. NPDC057512; assembly: GCF_042802135.1. Taxonomy (NCBI): domain Bacteria; kingdom Bacillati; phylum Actinomycetota; class Actinomycetes; order Kitasatosporales; family Streptomycetaceae; genus Kitasatospora; species Kitasatospora sp. NPDC057512. Next base: position 6,831 of record NZ_JBHVET010000447.1, on the reverse strand, counting down.
GCCGTCCGGCGGGCCCTCAAGGAGCTGACCAGCGCCGGGTACTACCGGGTCGACACGGTCCGGATGGCCGACGGGACCATCCGGTCCGAGGCCCACGTCTTCGACACCCCACAACCCTCACCGGCTGTCCCCCGCCCGGCCTCCGGTGGAGGGAGTTCCGGCGGCGCTGTCACCCCTCCCGTAAAGGACCCGGAGAAAGAAACCACCCTCCCGGATGACCGGACGCGGGCCGCCGTGGCCACACTGTTCCGGGTGATCCGGCCCGAACCCCGCCTGCGCCTCGGCGAGGCCGAGGCCCGCGCGCTGGCCCCGCTCGTCGTGCAATGGCTGGAACGGGGCTGCGACGAAGCCGAGTTGGCCCACGCCCTGCTGCCCGGACTGCCGCAGCCGATGCACTCCCCAGTGGCGATCCTCCGGGACCGCCTTCAGCGCAAGCTGCCACCGGAGCGCCCTGAAACCCCACCGGCCTCGTACGCCGAGTGCGGCCGCTGCCACGACCCGGTGCCCCGCCCCGGCATCTGCCGCGCCTGCGCGGGCCTCGGCACGAGAACCGTCGCGGTGGGCACCGGGGCCGGGGCCACCCCCGGAGGCGTCGCCCGCGCCCGCGCGGCCCTGCGCGGGTGGTCCGGGCATCCGGCCGCCGCGAACTCCTAGCTGGCGAAGCCGCCTTCGGGGCGGATGATCTCCAGGTTGGTGCCGTCCGGGTCGTTGAAGTAGGCGACCTGGGTGCCGAGGGCGGCGTTCGGGGTGACCTCGCCCTCGATGAAGGTGTAGTCGTCGCCGAGGAAGTCGTAGCCGGCGTCCTTCATCCGCGAGTACACGGCGTCGAAGTCGTCGACCCGCAGGCAGAGGTGCATCGAGCCGGGCCGGTTGGCCACGCCGCCGGTCCGCTCGCCGACCGGTTCCTGGAACTGGATGAGGTCGATGCCGAGGCTGTTGTCCAGGTTGATCGTGGCGTAGCGCAGCTTCGCCACGGGCAGGCCCTGCGACTTCCCGAACGGCACGCTGTGCATGGTGCCCTGCGCGACGGGCTCCCGCCCGGTGAGGGCCGTGTAGAACGCGATCGACGCGTCCAGGTCGGAGACCGAGATACCGACGTGGGCGGCGAGGGTGAGGTTGATCGGGGTACTGGAAACGGCCATGGTCGTCCCTCTCGTTCGCGCCCTGCGGCCCCCGGTGTCGGGGTGGGCGGCGCGGGGCGAGGTGCTGGGGAACCGGTCCGCTCACCATTGTCCCGGCGTGGGCCGACCGCGCACCTTGGGGCGGCGGCCGGGGTTCAGGAGCGGTCCCGGGGCGCCCGGTGCTGCCACTCCCGGGCGGACACCTCCGATCGGCCCGCCGGTGCCCGCAGTCGGACGATGCCGAGGAAGCGCCGGGTGTCGCAGCGCAGTGGCGGCCGATGTCGTGCACCGCGGCGAGTCGTCGGCCTCGCGGACCGCCGGGACCAGGGCCCTGTCGGAAGTGGCCTGCTGCCGGGCCGGCCACCCCTCTCCGTCCGACGGGACGCCTCCGGGCCCGTCAGAGCCCGCCCAGGGCGGCGTCGACCGCCGCCTCGGCGTGCAGCCGGGTGGTGGGGAAGACGGGCACCGGGCTGTCCTCCGGCCGGACCAGCAGTTCGATCTCGGTGCAGCCGAGGACGATCCCTTCCGCGCCCCCGGCCACCAGCTCCCCGATCACCCGCCGGTACGCCGCCCGGGACTCCTCGCGGACCAGCCCGACGCACAACTCCTCGTAGATCACCCGGTGGACCAGGGCGCGCGAATCCGCTTGCGGCACCAGGACGTCCAGGCCGCCCGCCGCCAACCGGCCGCGGTAGAAGTCCTGTTCCATCGTGAAGGCCGTCCCGAGCAGCCCGACCCGCCGCAGGCCCGCCGCCCGGACGGCCGCCGCCGTGGTGTCGGCCAGGTGCAGCAGGGGGACGGAGACCGCCGCCGCGACCTGGTCGGCGACCTTGTGCATGGTGTTGGTGCAGATCAGCAGCAGGTCGGCGCCGGCCGCCTCCAGCGACCGGGCCGCGTCGGCGAGGACCTCGCCGGCCTCCTCCCACCGGCCGGCCGTCTGTAGCCGCTCGATCTCCGCGAAGTCGACGGAGTAGAGCACGAGTCGGGCGGAGTGCAGTCCGCCGAGGCGCTCTCGGGTGAGCCGGTTCAGCAGGCGGTAGTACTCGGCGGTGGATTCCCAGCTCATGCCGCCGATCAGGCCGATGGTCTTCATGGGGCCATTTATAAGTCTAAGTCGAAATGTAAGGCAAGTTCATAAGTAAATCTTTGATCAGCTCTCCCGGGGCACCCGGTGCTGCCATTCCCGGGCGAACACCTCCGATCCGCCCTCCAGCGCCCGCAGTTGGACGATGCTGAGGAAGTGCCCGGCGTCGCACCGCAGTTGGGTGCGGGTCTGGACGGTGACGTCCCAGCCGATGTCGGGCCGCTCCAGGCGGACGGTGTGGTCCGTGCGGGCCTGGGCGCTGAGCGGGGCGCCGGTGAGCACGCGGTAGGCGGTGACGGTGTGTTCGTCGCGGACCAGGCCGTCGGGGTGGGTGCGGGTGCCGTCGGTGGCGGGGGAGAACTCGGCGCGCCACTCGTGGCGGCCGATGTCGTGCACGGTGAGGTGTTCGGGCCGGGCGGTGAGCGGTTCGGTGAGGTGGACGGCGAGCGGTTCGGGCAGCACCGGGGGTTCGAAGGTGACGGGCCGGGCGCCGACGTCGGCGGCGAGGTGGCGCACCGGCAGGCTCAGGGTGGAGCGGGACGGGTCTACGCCGTACCCGGTGTCCTCGGCCGGGGGCCACACCCAGGGCCAGTAGACCGAGGAGAGGGCGAGCCGCAGCCGGTGCCCGGCCGGGATGGTCGAGGCGCAGGCCGCGAGTTCGACCTCGGCGTCCGGCCCCCCGGCGGTCAGGACACCCCGGGTGACCAGCCCCGAGGTGCCGTCCGGGCCGACGTCGCACAGCCGCACCGCCACCTGGGCGGGCGCGCCGTCCTCGGGGAGCCGCAGCCGCAGCCGTACGGTCGGGGTGCCGAGCAGTTCGACCGGTTCGGGCAGCGGCTGGGAGTCGAAGCAGACCGAGCGGCCGTCCTCCTCCCGCTGGTCGGGCGGCTCGTCGGCGGGGCGGCCGTGCGGGACGTAGGCGCCGGCGTTGAGGCCGGTGTGTTGCGGGGAGCGGACCCGGACGTACCGCTCGTCGGAGGCGGTGCCGGCGGTGCGCAGCGGCCCGTCCAGGCCGTAGTGGATCTCGCGGATGTCGGGGGAGGGCCAGGCCTCGTCGCCGGTCCAGCGGGTGGTGAGCCAGCTGCGCAGGGCGGGTTCCCTGAGGGCGTCGGTGTCGGCGCCGCGCAGCCAGTGGTCCCACCAGCGCAGGGTGTCGGGCAGGGCGGCCTCGGGCAGGCCGTGCGGCCAGGGGCCGATCAGGGCGCGCGCGGTGGGGGACTCGGCGAGCAGCCGCAGCACGAAGGAGCAGGACGGGTCGCCCCAGCCGGCCACCGCGAGGGTGGGCACGGACACCGGGACGGTGCTCTCGCCGGCCGCGAGCCAGTCGTCGACGGGCGGGTTCAGCGACTCGAGCCGGGCCAGCCAGGCGGCCCGCCAGGCGTCGCCGACGTACCGGGGGTCGGGTGGCAGGGCGGCGTCGGCGACCAGGGCGGTGAGCCGGGTCTGCAGGTCGGCGGCAAGTACGGCTCCGCCGAGCCGGTGCCCGCCCTCGGGGCAGGCGGTGACCACGGCGCCGACGGTCTCGGGCGTCCGGGCGGCGAGCCGCAGCGCGGTGGTGCCGGCCGCGCCGACGCCGAGCAGGCCGAGCCGGCCGTTGCACCAGGGGCGGCGGGCGAGCCAGTGCACCACGTCGGCGCCGTCGGCCAGCTCCTGGTCGCCGCCGGGTTCGCCGGGGACGCCCTCGGAGTTGCCGTGCCCGCGGGTGTCGACCCGGACGGCGGCGTAGCCGTGGCCCGCGTACCAGGGGTGGCGGCGGGCGTCCTCGGCGGCGGTCCGGTCGGTGAGGCGGCCGCCGGAGTACTCCAGCAGCGCGGGGCCGGGCTCGTCGCCGACCGGCCGCCACAGCCGGGCGGCCAGCCGTGTGCCGTCGGGCAGCGGGACGCGCAGGTCCTCGCGGGTGGTGTGGAAGGGGTAGGACGGCATCGGCCGCTCCCGTCGGTCCCGGGCCGGTGGGGCACCGGCGGGCCCGCGGCGCGTACGGACGGGGTGCCGCTCCGTACGAGCGCGCCGCGGGCGTCGGTACTCCGACAGTAGGGGAGGGAGCGGCCCTTTTCCTGGTGAAGGCGTCCCCGGTGCGGGGCGCGGCCGGTCAGGCCTTGCTGAGCCGGGCGGTGGCGTTGAGGGCGCGGCCGGTCAGGCCTTGCTGAGCCGGGCGGTGGCGTTGAGGGCGCGGCCGGTCAGGCCTTGCTGAGCCAGGCGGTGGCGTTGAGGGCGCGGCCGGTCAGGCCTTGCTGAGCCAGGCGGTGGCGTTGAGGGCGAGGGCGGCGTCGGTGCCCGCCGGGTCGTCCCAGCCGTTGTACAGGGTGTTGCCGGACTGGCCGGTGCCGTCGTCGATCGGGGAGCTGTCGCCCCAGACCGCGACCCGGCCGGAGCCGAAGGTGCTGGTGACGAAGAAGGCGCCGGTGTTGCCGCTGTAGCCGGTCCGGTAGACCAGGCCCTTGACGTTCGGGTTGTCGGCGGGCTTGAGGGTGAAGGTGGTGCCGTTGCGCAGGATCGAGCCGGTGACGGTGCCGAAGGGGCCGTGCAGCACCGGGTCGGTCGCGTCGCTGACCGCGCGCGGGTTGTCGGTGGTGATGTTGAGCAGGTCGACCGAGAAGCCGAAGGGGTCGTTGTTGTTCACCCCGTTGCTGGTCAGCAGGTCGTTGATGATCTTCGGGGAGTCCCAGCCGTCGTTGTTGCGGTCGCTGTTGACGTGGTCGGAGACCAGGAAGAGCCCGCCGCCGTTCTGGACGAACTTCATGATCGCGGTCTTCTCGCTCGCGCTGAACCGGATGTTGGGCTCCGGGATCACGAAGGTGTCGAAGTTGGCGAGGTCGAGCGCGGCGCCCGTGCCGTAGCTGATGGTGGAGCCGGCCGGGAGCGTCTTCAGGCTGTACTGGCCGGTCTTCTGGAGGGCGACGCCCCAGGCGGAGAGGGCGCCGGTCCAGCTCTTCTCGGTGGTGGGGTTCGCGTTCTGGGCCAGGGGGTCGGGCTGGCTGGTGCTGATGATCCAGTCGGCGTTGCCCGCGGTCTCGGCCTTGCTGTTGTCGAACAGCACCCGGTGCGGGGTGGTGCCGGCCGCGGCGGCCCTGGTGGTGGGGGCGGTGGGGCCGGGTGCGGCGGTGGCGGCGGGGGTGGTGAGGCCGGCCGCGAGCAGCGCCGTACCGGCCAGGACCGCGGCGGTTCGGATACGGATCGTCATGAGCGGTTCCTCCGTGGGGAGTTGAGGGGTCGGCGCTCAGGTTTTCGCGCGTAGAACGGGAGTATCCGCGCGTAGAGCGCACGGTGAAAGCCCTGGGAGGTTACGAAGCCTTGTACGGGTGGTGACGATCTCCGGGGGGCGGTCGGAAGTCGGGGGGAGCCGGGGGGAAGCGGTGTGAAAGCGGGGCGGAAACGGTGCGGAAGCGGGGGGAGACGAATCCGTAATTGCGCATGACTTGCAACTGCGTGCGTCAAGGCGGAAAGATGGCCCAGCTTCGACCGCCCGACCGAAAGGACACGACGATGACCGCCCCCCGCTGGCGCGACCGGCTCACCCGTGAGGAGTGGATCCGCCTGGCCGGAATGGGCGGATTCATCCTCGCGCTGCACGTCGTCGGCTGGTTCACCCTGCTCGCGCTGGTCGAGCCCGAGCACTACACCGTCGGCGGCCAGGTGTTCGGCGCGGGCATGGGCCTGACCGCCTACACCCTCGGCATGCGGCACGCCTTCGACGCGGACCACATCGCCGCCATCGACAACACCACCCGCAAGCTGATGGGCCAGGGCAAGCGGCCGCTGTCGGTCGGCTTCTGGTTCTCGCTCGGGCACTCCTCGATCGTCTTCGGCCTCTGCGCCCTGCTGGCCTTCGGCATCCGCTCGCTGGCCGGCCAGGTGGAGTCCGACGACTCGACGCTGCACGAGATGACCGGCCTGATCGGCGTCACCGTCTCCGGCACCTTCCTGCTGCTGCTCGGCCTGATCAACCTGGGCGCCTTCAACGGCATCCTCAAGGTCTTCCGCCGGATGCGCCTGGGCGACTACGACGAGGCGGAGCTGGAGCGCCAGCTGGAGCGGCGCGGGCTGATGAACCGCATCCTCGGCAAGGTCACCAGGGCCGTCACCAAGCCCTGGCACATGTACCCGGTGGGCCTGCTGTTCGGCCTGGGCTTCGACACCGCCACCGAGGTGTCCCTGCTGGTACTGGCGGGCGGCGCGGCGGCCTTCTCGCTGCCCTGGTACGCGCTGCTCACCCTGCCGATCCTGTTCGCGGCCGGGATGAGCCTGCTGGACACCATCGACGGCTCGTTCATGAACTTCGCGTACGAGTGGGCCTTCTCCAAGCCGGTCCGCAAGATCTACTACAACCTGACCGTCACCGGGCTGTCGGTGCTCGTCGCGCTGGTGATCGGCTCGATCGAGCTGATCGGCCTGCTCGGCGAGAAGCTGGACATCACCAGCGGCCCGATCGCCTGGATCGGCGGGCTGGACCTCAACTTCGTCGGCTACGCGATCGTCGGACTGTTCGTGCTCACCTGGGCCGCGGCGATCGCCTACTGGAAGCTCGGCAACGTCGAGGAGAAGTGGTCGGCCGGGCTGGCCGCCGCCTCGGCCTCCGGCTCGGGCTCGGCTTCCGCCTCCGCCTCCGCCTCCGCGAAGTCCGAGTAG
>NZ_JBHVET010000446.1:0-7168 GCF_042802135.1 Kitasatospora sp. NPDC057512 | reverse complement strand
GCCAAAACCCTGGGAGCACGGACCGTGGACGGTGCCCGATGAGAACGACCCCCCGGTACGCCCTGGCCGCGCTCGCCCTGCCCAGCGCCCTGGCCGCCGCCTCGTGCGCGGCGCCGGTGGCAGGAGCGGCGGTGGCGGCGGGCCCGGGTGCCGCGAAGGCCGAACCCGCCCCGGCGATCGGTAGCGGCAGGACGAGGGCGAGCACGGCGGCCACGGCGGTGCGACGGAGTCTGGTCATGTGGAAAACGGTAGGTCGCGAACTCCGATCCGACCTCGCCGCGAAGGCTGAGACGCCGTCATCTCCGCGGCGTAGCAGCGCATCGCCTCCGCGGATGACGGGAGCCCGCGATTCCCGGCCGGACGGCGGACAACCGAGCCGCGGGCGTACTGCGCATGCCGTATCCCCGGCAGCCGCGGGAAGGACGCGGAGCGAGTGCCCCGAGCTCGACGCCGCCCGGTGACGGGTGCGGCGCCGGTAGGACCGGACGGCGGCGCCGCTTGTCGGCCGTCACGGCGCGCTGAGCGGTTCTCCTCCGGAGGAGCCGATGGGCGGGGCGTGGCGGACGGCGGTGTCCAGCCGCCGCATCCTGGCGGTGGCGAGTGCCGCCACCGCTTCTGCGGCGGGCGACAGTTCGGCGTTCGGCGGGTGCACCACAGCGAAGGTCTCGTGGAGCGGGGGCGTCAGCGGGGCCCAGTGCAGCCCCGGCGGCACGCGCTCGGCCAACCCGTGCAGCACGCCGCGCCAGGTGACCGTGTCGGCCAGGCCGGCCGCCGTGATCTCCAACGCCGTCTCCGTCTCCTCCACTTCGATCCTCGGGTGCAGTGAGCCGCCCACCGCCTGCACGCCGGCCAGCAGGTGGCGGCGGGTGGAGTCCTCCTTGCGCCAGCTCACATCGGGCAGGACCAGCTGCGCCGCGGCGAGCTGCGCCGGTGTGACGGGTGCGGACGCCCGCGCCGGATCCGCGCTGACGTAGACCAGTTCGTCGCGCATCACCGGGTGGACCGCCAGGTCCGCGCCGCCGAAGGGCAGGGCGACCACGGCGACCTCCAGCGCGCCGCGGCGGAGCTGGTCCAGCACCGGGACGGAGTGGGGCCCGACGAGTTCGACCCGCAGTCCGGGGTGCCGTGTCAGGACGTCGGTCACCAGGTCACTGCCGAGGTAGTGGCGCGCGGTGCGGAACACACCGAGGCGGACTGTTCCGGTCAGCACCCGGCGGACCGAGGCGACCGCCCGGCCCGCCGCGTCGACCGCGGCCAGTGCGGCGGTGGCGTGGGGCTGTAGTGCTCGGGCGGCCTCGGTGGGGACCAGGCCCCGGCCCACCCGGCGGAACAGTCCGGTGTCGAGGTGCTTCTCCAGCAGGCGCACCTGTTCGGAGATCGACGGCTGTGCGTAGCCCAGTGCGGCTGCGGCGGCCGTGAACGAGCCGTGTTCCAGGGCGGCCTGGAAGCAGCGCAGCTGCTGGAGCGTGATCAAGGAATCTCCTGTGGATGCGAGAGGAAAGCAAGGCTACCTCGATGGATCCGGCGGACTTAGCTTCTGGGTGTGACTACTCGACCCCCGTCCCGTGTCGCGGCCCGCGGGGCCGTTCTCTGCCTGGTGTCGGCGAGCGGATTCGGCCTCGCCCCGGTGTTCGCCAAGCAGGCCTTCGCCACCGGTGCCGGCGTCACCACCGTGCTCACCGCCCGCTTCGCCGTGGCAGCCGCCGTCTTCTGGGCCGTGGTGGTCTGCCGCCGTCCACGCCGTCCGCAGCACCCGCAGCACCCGCAGCACCCGTGCCGCCCTCACGGGCGGATGCTCTCGGCGGGCCTGGCCCTGGGTGCCGTGGGGTACGCCGTCCAGTCGGCGGCGTACTTCGGCGCGGTCGCCAGGATCGACGCCTCGCTGGCCGCGCTGCTGCTCTACGCCTACCCCGCCGTGGTGACGCTGCTCGCCCTCGCCCTGCGCCGGGAGTCTCCCGACCGCTACCGGCTGGCCGCACTGGCCTGTTCCGCGCTCGGGGTGCTGTTCGTGCTCGGCCCGGGCGGCGCGGGGCCGGGCGCCGATACCGCGGGTGTGCTGCTGGCACTGGGGGCGGCGGTCACCTACGCCCTGTACCTGACGGCTGCCGACCGCCTGGTGAGGAGCCTCGATCCGCCGCTGCTGTCCGCACTGGTGTGCACCGGCGCCTGCGCCGGCCTGGCTGCCCTCGGCACAGCGACCGGTGGGCTGCGGCTGCCGTCCGAAGCGGCGTGGACGTGGATCGGGTTGCTGGCCCTGTGCTCCACCGTCGTCCCGGTGTTGTGCCTGTTCGCCGGGACGCGGGCGGTGGGAGCCCCGACCGCCGCGATCCTGTCCTGCACCGAGGTCCTGGTGACCGTCGCCGCCGGCGCCCTCTGCTACGGCGACCGTCTCACCGCCGGACGGGTCTCGGGTGCCGTGGTGGTGCTCGCCTCGGTCGCGATCGTCGAACGCGGCCGACGCCGCCGGGAACGGCCGCGGTCGGAAGCCTCCCCCGCCCCGGTTCCGGTGGACGGCTGAAGTCGGCCGCAAACGCCCTTGTGCGGTGGCTCGTTCGCCATCACCGGAGGCTCCGGTAGCCGGTGCTCAGCGGCGGTACGCGGCTGTCGCGATCTCGACGAAGGACCGGATCAACGGGTTGGTGTCGCCCTCGTTCCACGCCGCCACCACTCGGCTCGGCAGCATGTCGGTCAGCGGTACCACGGCCAGCTCCGCGGGCAGGTCGTGTCCGAGCGGGGCCAGGCCGACGCTGCCGTTCCACAGCACGGCCTGCTGGCATTCCTGGACGGTGCGCACCACGGCGCCCTCGTGCGGCCTGCCGCCGTTCCAGTACGACTGCCAGACGGGGTCGGTGCCCTGCGGGAACTGGAACCAGCGGCGGTCGTCCAGGTCGGCCAGCCGCAGTCGGCCGCGGCCGGCCAGCGGGTCGTCGGCGCGCAGGACGACGCCGACCGGGTCGCTTCGCAGCGTGCGCACCGTCAGGGCGGTCTCGTCGAACGGTGCCCGGGTGAGGGCGACGTCGACGAGCGCGGCGCGCAGCCCGCAGGTCGGGTCGGTCAGATCGGTGTCGCGGATGCGGATGTCGATGCCGGGGTGGCGTCGGCGGTAGGCGGCCGCCAGCCTGGTCACGCCGGGGTCGGTGAGGTTGCCGAGGATGCCGACGGTGATGGTCGCGGCACCGGCCGCCGAGCTCACGCGGGCCCGGACGCGGTCGGCGTGGTCGAGCAGGGACCGTGCCTCGTCGAGCAGCACCGTGCCCACCGGGGTGAGCGAGACGCCGGCGGGCGAGCGGTCGAGCAGCAGGGCCCCCACCTCGGCCTCCAACTGCTTGATCGCCCGGCTCAGCGGAGGCTGGGTCATGTGCAGTCGGGTGGCGGCCCGGCCGAAGTGGAGTTCCTCGGCGACCGCCACGAAATACCGCAAGGTACGAAGCTCCACGCTGCAACGATACCCGCCGGGTATCGACACCGCAGGACGGGTCTTGGACACCCGTGAGGCCCCGGCGGTGCACCACCTGACCGGCGGCGACCGCCGGATCGCGCTCAACGTCGGGCTCGTCACCACCGCGGCCGTGACCGTCCGGCTGGCCGCCGGGCTGTGGTAGGAGCTCTCGACCGTCGGCACCGAGCCGCCCCGGCTCAGATCGGCAGGTTCCAGCCCGGGCCGTCCTCCGCACCGATCCACACCCGCTGTCCGGCCGCCGAGACGGTGATCCCGAAGCCTTCCTGGTGCGGCTCGCCGGCCCGCTGCCAGAGCTGTAGGGCCTCTTCGACGCGGTCCCACAGCCGTAGCGGGCCCCGCTGGGTGACGGTCCATCCTCCGTCGGGGCGGGGTGAGGTGCGGGCCTGGGAGCCGGTGGCGACGTCGGAGAGGATCTGTGTCGCGCCGTTGCCCATGCGCTCGGCGGAGGGGGCGGCGAGCTGGGCGACCCAGCTGCCGGTCCAGGTGTCGACGACGGCCGGGTCGATCAGGCTCGGCCGTTCGTCGCCGGGCAGCATGGCGAGGGTCGAGCGGGGCGGGCGGTCGTGCGGGCGGGCGATCATGAAGCTGGTGTAGCCGGGCAGGAACCGGCCGGTGGCTTCGCCGGGGCCGGTCACGGTGAGCTCCGCCAGGCCCGAGGCATAGCTCCAACCGGACAGGGTGACCAGGATGCGGCCGCCCGGCTTCACCTGGTGCAGCCAGGGCATCGGCAGGTAGCGGACCGAGCAGGTGGCGATCAGCCGGTCGTAGGCGCCGCCGTCGGGGTCGCCGCGCAGTCCGTCGCCGACGACGAGGCGGGGCGTGTAGCCGGCGGCCCGGAGCGCGCCGGCGGCGCGGTCGGCGACCCGTGGGTCGTACTCGATGCTGGTGATGTTCCCGTCCCCGAGCCGGTGTGCGCCGAGGGCGGTCGAGTAGCCGGTGCCGGTGCCGATTTCGAGGACGCGGTGTCCGGTGTCCGTCCCGAGCCGCTGCCACATCCCGAGGACGAGGGACGGCAGGGTGGAGGAGGACGAGGGGGATCCGACCACCGGGCGTCCGTCCGCGTCGTCCGCGCCGGTGTGGCCGTCGAGTTGGGTGATGAGCGTCCGGTCGGTGTAGATCCCCTCCAACCAGCCGGGGTCCCCCTGGCGCACCGGCCGGTAGGCGGTCGGGCCGCTGCCTTCGACCGGGAGGAAGTACGTCCCGGCGAAGACCTCGCGGGGGACCGCTTCGGCCGCCTTGATCCATGCCGGGTCGGACAGCGCGCCGCTCTCGGCGAGGTCGGCCGTCAGGGCGGCGCGCAGCTCTTCGGACGTGCTCATGCGTCGGGGCCTCTCTGCAACTCGTCAGCGAGTGCGTGTGCGATGCGGTCGGTGGTCTCGGGCGGTTGCCACGCCCACTGGCCGTTGGGGTTGCATTCGAGGAACGACCAGGTGCCGTCAGGCGTGACGGCGAAGTCGAACGCGCCGAACACCAGCCGGAATTGGCCGAGGTAGCCGGCCACGGACCGCGCGACCGGTTCGGGTACGGCGATCGGCGTGCAGGTCATCAGGTCCTGCCGGTGGCGCCAGTCGAGGTCCGGGCTGTCGCTACGGGCGTCTGCGTCATGCATCCTCCTCGTATCGATGGTGCCGGTTCACTGGCGACCACTTTGCTGGTGCACGAAGCTGCTTCCAAGTCCGTTCCGGCGGACGGAATATGCCACGTTGCGGAGACGATCTCCCGCGCCCCGCCCCGCCCCGACGGTGACGGTGTGTCGGTTGTCGGCGACGCCAGCCCGGGGTCCGTCGGCGAGGGCGGCACCGGAGACCGGTCACGGCCGCTGTCGGGCCGGCCGCCGTCGGGGCGGTGGTCGTCGGGGAGGTGCCCCCGGTGGGCGGTGGTCGTCGGGGCGGCGCCCCCGGCGGGTGGTGGCCGTCCGGTTCCGTCCGGGGTAACGGTTGGGGCGGCTTCGCGGGTTCACCGTTTCGAGTAGAGAATTCCTGAAAGAGAAGTCGCCTGGTCAAGAGCGTGCGGTGAAGCCGGAGTTGTGAAGTGCGCATGGCATTCTGACGGCTTGCCGCCGGCGCGGATCCTGCCAATGCAAGGAATTCGTTCAGTGCTTAGTTGATTCGCGCAAATCCCTTCCGTTCATCGATCGAATCTGACAGCATCGTCCGCTATCCGGCGACCGATCGCCGGTGATCAGTGCGCCGCGCGCGACCGCGATCGCGGTCGCCCCTGCTGCTGTCGGCCTTCCTCATCGGACGCCGCCGTCGAGACGTGGCCGCCCGCCCGCGCCACGTGGAGGAGATGTGACCACCCAGGCCGGCACCCGCGTGCCCACCCCCGACACCGCCCAGCACCCCGCGCGCTGGGTCCGCACCAGGCTGCGGGCGAACCCGCTGGCCGCGCTGCTCATGGCGGTCCTCGCGTTCGTCACCGTCTTCCTGGCGGCGGCCTTCCCCCGCGTCACGGACCGGGGCGCGGACACGGCGCTCCAGTCCTTCGTCCGTCAGAAGGGCATCAACGCGACCAGCCTGCAGAGCACCTCCAAGACGCGGGAGGACGACAACGCCGCCGAACTCGACCGGGTGCAGCGTCAACTCGTCGAGCAGGTCGACGGGCGGCTGACGCTGTCCCGGTCGGGGCAGGCCTACGGTGCCCGCGCCCTGGCCAACCACTACATGACCAATCCGGGGTACGCCCACCTCTCGGACAAGGAGCCGTACCCGGTCCTCAGCCTGCTCTACCTGCACGACCTGGCCGCCCGGGCCACCCTCACCGACGGCACCTGGCCGACCCCCGGCGCCGTCGGCGATCCGCTGCCGATCGTGGTCAGCAGGAAGGCCGCCGAGACCATCCGCATCAAGCTCGGTGACGTCATCGACAACGGCGACGAGGGCGCGGGCGTCCGGCGGACCACCGTGGTGGTCGGCCTCTACGAGGCCAACGACCCCCAGGACCCGTTCTGGGACGACCTCGGCTGCCCGGCCCGCGCCTGCCTGAACACCGACGCCGAGCAGGAGCACTGGACGACCAGCGGGTTCGTCGACGGCGGCAGCCTGCCCGCGATGGTCCACTGGGGTTCGAGCGCCGAGAACTTCTGGCGGCTGCCCGTCGACCCCGCCTCGCTGCACGCCGACCAGCTCGACCGTACCCGCGGCGTCATCAGCTCCTTCCTGACCGGGCGCGACGCCACCGCCCTCCACGACGCGATCAGGCGCCCCGACCTGCACACCGTCTCCGGCCTGCGCGACGTCCTCACCAGGGCGGACGAGCGCTACCGCGCCTCGCTGCCGCTCAGCATGATCGGCCCGGCCGGCGTCGCGGGCGTCGCCATCGTGGTGCTGTTCCTGGCCGCCGCGCTCACCACCGACCGGCGCGCCGCCGAGATCCGACTGCTCCGGGCCCGCGGCGGTTCCGTCGCCGGGGTGCTGCGGCGGCTGATCGGCGAGGGGGCGGTCACCGTCCTGCCCGCCGCCGTGCTCGGTACGGCGCTCGCCCTGGTGCTGCTGCCCACCCCCCGGTGGGACCGCGCGGTGCTGGCGGCCCTGGCCGCGACCCTGATCGCTCTGCTGGCCTTCCCGGCCCGCGCGGCCCTGCTGTGGACACGCCGGCGGCCGGTCAGCGGCCGACGCCGACTGGTCGGCGAACTCGCCGTCCTGGCGGTCACCGTCGCGGCCGTGGCGGAGGTCCGGCGCCGGGGCGTCGGCCACCCCGGGGCCGGGG
>NZ_JBHVET010000445.1:0-7169 GCF_042802135.1 Kitasatospora sp. NPDC057512 | reverse complement strand
CCCCAAGGGCGTCGAGGTGCCGCGCGGCGCCGTCGCCGCCCTGGTGGCGGCCCTGGAGGCGAGCGGCGCCTACCGCCCCGAGCCCGGCGTGGTCGGCTGGAACGCCAGCGTCTCCTTCGACGCCTCCGTCCAGCAGTGGGCCCGGATCTGCCGCGGCGACACCGTCCTGGTCATCGGCGAGGAGCACCGCGCCGACCCGGCCCGGGTGGCCGCCCTGCTGGCCGAGCACGCCGTCACCGACCTCGACCTGACCCCCTCGCACTGGGAGCTGCTGCGCGAGCCGCTGGCCGGCGCCCGGGTGCCGCGGCTGTTCATGGGCGGCGAGGCCGTCCCCGAGCGCACCTGGCGCGAGCTGGCCGACGGCGGCATCGACGCGCTCAACCTGTACGGGCCCACCGAGTGCACCGTCGACGCCGTCACCGCGCCGGTCAGCGGCCCCGGACCGCACCTGGGCGAGCCGCTGCCCGGGGTGCGCCTGCACCTGCTGGACGAGAAGCTCGCCCCCGTCCCCGACGGCGTCGTCGGCGAGCTGTACCTGGCCGGGCCCGGCCTCGCCCACGGCTACCTCGGCCGGCCCGGACTGACCGCCGAACGCTTCGTCGCCGACCCGACCGCGGCGGGGGAGAGGATGTACCGCACCGGGGACCAGGCCCGGCGCGGCGAGGGCGGCCGGCTGGAGTACGTCGGCCGGGTGGACCGCCAGGTCAAGCTGCGCGGCTACCGGGTCGAGCTCGGCGAGGTCGAGCACGCCCTGGCCGGGCTGGCGGGCGTCCGGGCCGCCGCCGTCACCGTCCACGAGCCCGCCCCCGGCGACCGCCGGCTGGCCGGCTACGTCACCGGCGCCGTCACCGCCGCCGAGCTGACCGAGCGGCTGCGGGCCACCGTGCCCGCCCACCTGGTGCCCTCGGTGATCACCGTGCTGGACGCCCTGCCGCTCACCCCGAACGGCAAGGTCGACCTGGCGGCGCTGCCCGCCCCCGCGGCCTCCGCCGCTTCCGTGGAGTCGGGCGGCGGACTGACCGAGCAGGTCGCCGAGGTCTGGGGCACCGTGCTCGGCGTCACCGGCGTCCGGCCCACCGACGACTTCTTCTCGCTCGGCGGCCACTCCATCGCCGCGCTGCGGGTCGTCCACCTGCTGCGCCGCCGCCTCGGCATCGAGCTCCAGCTGCGCCACCTGCTCGACTCGGCCGACCTGGCCGCCTTCACCGCCACCGTCGAGCGGGCCGTCGCGGCCGGCACCGCCGCCCCCCGGCCCGCCCTGACCGCCCGCGCCCGGGCGGCCGGCGCATGACCACCGCCCTGCGGGTGCGGCCCCGCGTCGAAGGGGACTGGCTGTTCGTCCCCGTGCCCCAACCGCACCGCCCGTACCGGCTGTTCTGCTTCCCGCACGCCGGGGGCGACGCCACCGCCTACACCCCGCTGGCCCGCGCCCTCGCCCCGGTGGCCGAGGTCTGGGCGCTGCGCCCGCCGGCCCGCGGCGGCCGGCTCGGCCACCCGATGCCCGCCAGCTTCGACCTGCTGGTCGACGCCGTCCTGGAGGCCCTCGGCCCGCACCTGACCGGGCGGTTCGGCTTCTACGGGCAGAGCTTCGGCGCCCTGCTCGGCTACGAGGTCGCCCGGGCGCTGCCGGCCGAGCGGCGGCCCGAACTGGTCGTCGCCGCCTCCGCCTCGCCGCCCGCCGCCTGGGCCGGGTCGGACCGCCCCCGGTACACCGCCGACGAGCTGCTGCGCCTCGCCGGAATGGGTGAACTGGTCGAAGGCGAGGCCGAGTTGAAGGAGCACGCGCTGCGCGGCATCCGCACCGACCTGGACGTGGTCGACACCTACCGGCCCCGCCCGCACCCGCCGATCGGCGCCGCCCTGCACACCGTCGTCGGCGTCGAGGACCCGCTCCTGGCCGTCGGCGGCCTCGAAGGCTGGGCCGCCCACACCCGCGGCGGCTCCGGCCACCACGTCGTCCCCGGCGGTCACCTGCTCGCCACCGTCGACGGGCCCGGCCCGGTCGACCTGCTGACCTCCCTCATCGCGCGGCCCGGCGCCGCGCACCTGTCCCGGACGGAGCACTGATGCCCACCACCACCGCGGTCGACCTCACCGACCCCGACCTCTGGGCCCGGCCCGACACCCCCGCGCTGGTCGCGGAGCTGCGCCGGGAGTCCGCCGTCCACCGCACCGACACCGTGGACGACGGGCCCGTCTGGTCGGTGCTCTCCTACCGGCACTCCGCCGAGGTGCTGCGCAACGCCGCCGTCTACAGCTCCGAGCAGGGCTCGCTGCTCGGCGCCGGCGAGGGCAACGTCCCGGTCGGCTCCGGCCGGATGATGGCCCTCACCGACCCGCCCCGGCACCGCGAACTGCGCGCCCCCGCCAACCCGTTCTTCTCGCCGGGCGCCGTACGCGGGGCCGCCCGGGGCATCGCCGGACTCGCCGCCTCGATCGTCGACCGGGCCGTCGACCTGGGCGAGGTGGACCTCGTCGACGCGGTCTCCGCGCTGCCGCTGTCCGTCATGTGCGACCTGCTGGACGTCCCCGAGGGCGACCGCGAGATGGTCGAGCGGGTCTGCGACGTCGCGTTCCTCGGCCGCACCCCCGAGGAGCGCCGGGCCGGCCACCAGCAGCTCATCCCGTACCTGCTGCACCAGGTGATGCTGCGGCGCAGCGACCCGCGCGACGACCTGATCAGCATGATGGCCACCTACCGGGTCGGCGGGAGGCTGCTGCCGATCGAGGACGTCGTCCTCAACCTGGACAACATCGTGGTCGGCGGTGTCCAGACCGTCCGCCACACCGCCGCGATGGGCCTGTACACCCTGGTCCGGCACCCCGAGCTGTGGCGGAGGCTGCAGCGCGGCGAGGTCGGCATGGACTCGGCGCTGGACGAACTCCTGCGCTGGACCTCGGTCGGACTGCACACCCTGCGCACCGCGAGCCGGGACACCGAGCTCGACGGCCGCACCATCCGGCGCGGCGACCGGGTCGCGGTCTGGGTCTGGTCCGCCAACCGGGACCCGGAGGCCTTCGACCGGCCCGAGGAGATCCTGCTCGACCGTGCCCCCAACAAGCACCTCGCGCTCGGCCTCGGCGCCCACTACTGCGTCGGCGCGCCGCTGGCCAAGGCCGAACTCGGCGGCCTGTTCACGGCGCTGCTGGAGCGCGTCGCCGTGATCGAGCAGACCGGGCCGGTCGTCCACAACCGCTCGATCATCAACTTCGGTCTGGACCGATTCCCGGTCCGCCTCACCCCGCGCTGAACCGCCGGGCGCCGAGCCGGTCGACGGACCGGCCGACGGGGCGGCAGGCGGCAGGGCCCAACTGCCGCGTTCCTGCCGCGACTCCTGCCCTTCCGCCCCGCGGCCCGCCCCTACCTTCGAAGCAACCCGAGCGAAGCGAACCGAGCTTCGAAGCGACCGAAGAGGACACCATGAGCAACCCGTTCGAGGACGACAGCGCCGGCTACCTGGTCCTGGCCAACGACGAGAACCAGCACTCGCTGTGGCCGGTCTGGATCGACGTGCCGGCCGGCTGGACGACCGTCCACGGCGAGGACACCCGCCAGGGCTGCCTCGACTACATCGAGGCCAACTGGACCGACATCAGGCCCGCCAGCCTGGTCGCCGCCCTCGCCGCCCCCACCGGCCGGTGACCGCCGCCATGCCGACCTGGGAACTGAACCCCGGCCGCCCGGCCCTCGCGCACGCGCCGCGCACCGCGGACATGGGCGAGGCCTGCGAGTGGCTGCGCGAGAACGAGAGCGCGCTCACCGACGCCCTGCACCGGTACGGCACCATCTTCCTGCGCGGCCTGCCGGTCGCCGGCACCGAGGACGTCGCCGCCGTGCGCGACGTCCTCATCCCCGAGCGCACCCCCTACCGGGAGAAGGCCACCCCGCGCAGCGACTACGGCAACGGCGTCTACTCCTCCACCGACCTGCCGCCGGTCCAGCCGATCCGGATGCACAACGAGAACAGCTACACCCTGACCTTCCCGGGCCGGCTGCTCTTCGCCTGCCTGACCGCGCCCGACGAGGGCGGGGCCACCCCCACCGCCGACTGCCGCCAGGTGCTCGCGCAGCTGCCCGACCACCTGGTGGAGCGGATGCGGACCAGCGGCTGGACGCTCACCCGCAACTACTCGGACTACATCTCGCTCGGCTGGCGCACCGCCTTCGCCACCGAGGACCGCTCCGAGGTCGAGGCCTACTGCAAGGAGAACGGCATCAGCTGCGAGTGGCTGGCGGACGGCAACCTGCGCACCACCCAGGTGCGCCCCGGCACCATCCGCCACCCGCGGACCGACGAGCAGGTCTGGTTCAACCACCTCGCCTTCTGGAACGCGTGGTCGCTCGACCCGGACATCCGGGAGGCGATGACCGAGGAGTTCGGGCCGGACGGACTGCCGTTCAACACCGGCTTCGGCGACGGCGAGCCGCTGGAGCGCGCCGACGTCGACGCCCTCAACGAGGCCTACCACGCCGCCACCGTGCGGGAGCGCTGGCAGGTCGGCGACGTGATGCTGGTCGACAACGTGCTCTGCGCCCACGGCCGGGACCCGTACCGGGGCGGGCGCAAGATCGCCGTCTCGATGGGGCAGCCCCTGGAACTCCAGGACTGCCGGCCCACCGCGGGGCTCACCGTCTGACCACCGCCCGTCCCCTCGACCAGCCCGTGCCGTCAGTAGACCCGAGTAGAGGAAGCACCGTGATCCCGGTTTCGTACGCCCAACAGCGGCTCTGGCTGATCGACCAGATCGAGGGGCCGACCGCGCTGTACAACCTGCCGTTCGCCCTGCGCCTGCGCGGCGCGCTCGACACCGCCGCGCTGCGTGCCGCGACGGCGGACGTGGTCGCCCGGCACGAGGCCCTGCGCACGGTGTTCCCGGTGGCCGGGGGAGTCCCGGTGCAGCGGATCCTGCCGGCCGAGGAGGCGCGTCCGCGCTTCCTGGCCGAGGACTGCGCACCGGAGGACTACCCGGCCCGCCGGGACGCCGCCGCCGCCGAGACCTTCGACCTGAGCTGCGAACTGCCCATCCGGGTCACGGTGTTCACCCTCTCCCCGACCGAGCACGTGCTGCTCGTCGTGCTCCACCACATCGCCGGCGACGGCTGGTCGCTCGGCCCGCTGCTGCGCGACCTCGCCGAGGCCTACCGGGCCCGGCTGGCCGGCGGCGCCCCCGACTGGGAGCCGCTGCCGATCCAGTACGCCGACTACGCGCTCTGGCAGCGCGACCTGCTCGGCGACGAGCACGACACCGAGAGCCTGCTCGCCAGCCAACTCGCCTACTGGCGTGAGGCGTTGGCCGGGCTCCCGGAGGAGCTGGAACTGCCGGCCGACCGCCCCCGGCCGCCCGCCCCCACCGGCGCCGCCGACTCCGTCGACCTCGCCTGGGACGCCGGCCTGCACACCGCCCTGCTCGACCTCGCCCGCACCCACCGCACCACCCTGTTCACCGTCCTCCAGGCCGGCCTGGCCGCCCTGTTCACCCGGCTCGGCGCCGGCACCGACATCCCGCTCGGCACCGGCCTCGCCGGGCGCTCCGACGAGGCCCTGGACGACCTGGTCGGCTTCTTCGTCAACTCCCTGGTCCTGAGGGCGGACACGTCCGGCGACCCGGGCTTCGCCGAGCTGCTCGGCCGGGTCCGGGAGGCCCAACTCGGCGCCTTCGCCCACCAGGAGCTGCCCTTCGAGCGCCTCGTCGAGGAGCTCAACCCGCCCCGCGCACTCGGCCGCCACCCGCTGTTCCAGACCCTGCTGGTGCTCCAGAACCACGGCCAGGACGCCGAACTCGCCCTGCCCGGGCTGGAGTCCGCCCCCGAACCGATCGGCCTGCGGGTCGCCAAGTTCGACCTCAACATCGGCATCGCTGAACAGCACGGCCCCGACGGCGCCCCCGCCGGGCTCACCGGCTCCATCGAGTACGCCGCCGACCTCTACGACCGCGCCACCGTCACCGCCCTCGCCGAGCGGCTCGGCCGGCTGCTGGCCGGCGCCGCCGCCGACCCCCACGCGCCCATCGGCACCCTGGAACTGCTCGCCCCCGAGGAGCGCACCCGCGTCCTCACCGAGTGGAACGCCACCGACGCCCCCCGGTGGGGCGGCACCCTCGCCGAGTCCTTCGAGCGCCAGGCCGACCGCACCCCGCACGCCACCGCCCTCGTCCACGACGGCGGCACCCTCGACTACGCCGCCCTCGACGCCCGCGCCAACCGCCTCGCCCACCACCTGACCGCCCTCGGCGTCGGCCCCGAGACCCCCGTCGCGATGCTGATGGAGCGCTCCGCCGACGTCGTCGTCGCCACCCTCGCCGTCCTCAAGGCCGGCGGCTGCTACGTCCCCATGCACCCCGGCCTGCCGCCCGAGCGGATGGCCGACGTGCTCGCCGACACCGGCGCCCCCGTCCTGCTCACCGACCGCGCCGACCCCGGCTTCCCGCACGGCGCCGCCGTGGTCCGCCCCGGCGACGAGGCCGGCGCCCCCGACCACCGCCCCGGCCTGCCCGTCCACCCGGACCAGCTCGCCTACGTGATGTACACCTCCGGCTCCACCGGCCGCCCCAAGGGCGTGGCCGTGCGCCACCGCGACGTCGTCGACCTCGCCGCCGACCGGCGCTGGCGGGACGACCGCCACCAGCGCGTCCTGCTGCACTCCCCGCACGCCTTCGACGCCGCCACCCACGAGATCTGGACGCCCCTGCTGGCCGGCGGCACCGTCGTGGTCGCCCCGCCCGGCGCCCTCGACGCCACCGCCCTGCACGCCGTCACCGTCCGCCACGGCGTCACCGCCGTCTTCCTCACCAAGGCCCTGTTCGACCTCGTCGCCGAACAGGCCCCGGAGACCTTCGCCGCCCTGCGCGTTGTCTGCACCGGCGGCGAGGCCGCCTCCGGCACCCTGCTGCGGCGCGTCCTGGACGCCTGCCCCGACCTGCTGCTCGCCCACGTCTACGGGCCCACCGAGACCACCACCTTCGCCACCCACCACCCGCTCGCCCCCGCCGACCTCGACGGCCCCCGGGTGCCGATCGGCGGCCCGCTGGACAACATGCGCGGCTACGTCCTGGACGCCTGGCTGCGCCCCGTGCCGCCCGGCGTCCCCGGCGAGCTGTACCTCGCCGGGGCCGGCCTGGCCCGCGGCTACCTCAACCGGCCCGGCCTGACCGCCGAACGCTTCGTCGCC
>NZ_JBHVET010000444.1:0-7169 GCF_042802135.1 Kitasatospora sp. NPDC057512 | reverse complement strand
CCCCGGGGCCGCCTTTCCGTTTCCGCCTGCGGGCGCTACGGCGCCTACCGCCCGGCGACGTCCGGGGTGACCGGGTCCGGCCCCATGTGCGGGTCGCCCTCCAGCGGCAGCTCCTGACCGCTGGTCCGGTCGACCACCGTCCGCCCGGCCAGCGGCGAGCGCAGGTCGGCCGAGACCGACTGCCGCTTGGCCAGCGCGTTGCACACCTGCCCCGGCTGGACGGTGGGCGGGCCCGGTACGACCAGCACGTCCACCCGGCCCGGCTGGGACTCGTCCGCCTTCAGCGCGTACGTGGTGCAGACCCCGCCGAAGAAGTAGACGGTCAGCTTGGTCGTGCCGTCCACCCGGTAGGCGACCGGCGGACGGACGGGCGCGTCCGAGCCGTTCGGGTTCGGCTCGCCCACCGCGATCCCGTTGCCCGGGGGAGTGGCCG
This sequence comes from Kitasatospora sp. NPDC057512, assembly GCF_042802135.1. Lineage (NCBI taxonomy): Bacteria > Bacillati > Actinomycetota > Actinomycetes > Kitasatosporales > Streptomycetaceae > Kitasatospora > Kitasatospora sp. NPDC057512. The sequence goes on along the minus strand of NZ_JBHVET010000444.1, from coordinate 6,736 downwards.
GGGCCGGCTGCCCGGGCGGGGGAGTGGCCGGGGCGGGCGTGGAGCCGGTCGGCGGCTGGGCCGGCTGCGCGGCCCCGGAGGAACTCCCGGTCGGAGCCGCCGAGGACGGGCTCGCGGAGTCCGCCGGGGCCTGCGGCGAGGCACTGGCCGAGGCGGAGGCGGCGGCCGAGCCGCTCGTCGCCGCGTCCGAGGCGGGCTTGCCGCCGCTGCCGCAGCCGGCCACCGTCACCACCGCCGCCAGCACCAGACCCGTCAGGGCCACCGCTCGCCGACCGCGCCGGGGCATCGTCTCCAGATCCATCTGCACATCCTCCCGAGGGTTCAGCGGTGCCGCCTCCTCGCCGCTCCGCGCGGATGTGACGTGCTCCGGTCGGATCCGGTTCCGCACCGGTACCGCGGCGGTCCGATCCGGTCCGGCGCGGGCTCAGAAGCCGTACTCGGCCATCCCGGCGACCACCCGCTGGGCCCCGGAGGACACCCGGAAGCCGGTCGAGGCGGGGGCGACGGGCTCCGGGCCGGCCGCGAGCTGCGGCCAGAAGCGACGCAGCCGCCGGGAGGAGTCCACCAGGGCGTCGAGCGTCTCGCCGTCCTCGGTCCGCAGGACGGGCAGGGCACAGGGGTCGGTCATCATCCGGTATCGCTCCGATCCAGGGCCGCGGCCACGCTGCCGCGGTCGACGACGGGGCCCGCACGACGGGCCCTCCACGGCCGACCCTAGGCAGGGGCCCGGCCGCCCACCAGTGCTACCGGGAGGTAGTACACGGAGGAGGGCGACGGGTGCCACCATGGCCGTGGGGCGGCAACTTGCGGCACTCTTGCCTGGGCGCTCCCCGGGGCCGGGTACCGTAGGCGGGTTCGTCCCCGCCTGCCCGCTGGCCCCGCAGCCACCCTGAGGAGACCCCCCGTGCGTATCGCCGTCGCCGGCTCGATCGCCACCGACCACCTGATGACGTTCCCCGGCCGGTTCGCCGACCAGCTCGTCGCCGAGCAGCTGCACACCGTGTCGCTGTCCTTCCTGGTCGACACCCTGGACATCCGCCGCGGCGGCGTCGCGCCGAACATCGCCTTCGGCATGGGTGTGCTCGGCCTGCGCCCGATCCTGGTCGGCGCCGCCGGCGCGGACTTCGCCGAGTACCGCAGCTGGCTGGAGCGCAACAACGTGGACTGCGACTCCGTCCACATCTCCGAGACCCGGCACACCGCGCGCTTCATGTGCACCACGGACGAGGACCACAACCAGATCGCCTCGTTCTACACCGGCGCCATGGCCGAGGCCCGCAACATCGAGCTGAAGCCGATCGCCGACCGCGTCGGCGGCCTGGACCTCGTCCTGGTCGGCGCCGACGACCCGCAGGGCATGGTCCGCCACACCCAGGAGTGCCGCACCCGCGGCTACGCCTTCGCCGCCGACCCCTCCCAGCAGCTGGCCCGCCTGGAGGGCGAGGACATCCGCGAGATCGTGGACGGCGCCGCGTACCTCTTCACCAACGAGTACGAGGCCGCGCTGATCGAGAGCAAGACCGGCTGGGGCGCCGAGGAGCTGCTCACCCGCGTCGGCACCCGGATCACCACCCTGGGCAGCAAGGGCGTCCGGATCGAGCGCAAGGGCGAGGCGCCGATCGTGGTCGGCTGCGCCAAGGAGGAGGCCAAGGTCGACCCGACCGGCGTCGGCGACGCCTTCCGCGCGGGCTTCCTGGCCGGCCTGTCCTGGGACCTCGACCTGGAGCGCTCCGCCCAGATCGGCTGCATGCTCGCCACCCTGGTGATCGAGACCGTCGGCACCCAGGAGTACGAGCTGCGCCCGGCCGCCTTCCTGAAGCGCTTCGAGGAGGCCTACGGCGCCGAGGCGGCCACCGAGATCAGCGCGCGCCTGGTCAAGTAGTCCGCCGGACGACGAGGTAGGCCGAGCCCCGGTCGCCGCCGTACTCGGCGGCCGGGGCCTCGCCCGCGTACTCCTGTCCGCGCATCTCGCACCAGGCCGGGATGTCCAGCCGGGCCGCCTCGTCGTCCGCCAGCACGACGACCGTGCCGCCCGGCGGCACCTCGCCGATCCGCTTCGCCAGCTCGATCACCGGCAGCGGGCAGCGCTTGCCCAGCGCGTCGATCACCAGCGGTACGTCCGAGGAGTCGGCGGCCGGTGCCGGCGCCGGCAGGTCCAGTCCGAGCGGCGCCCGGACGCCGGCCACCAGGTCCGGCAGTACCGCGAGGAAGCGTTCCACGTCGGCCTCGGCCGTCCCATACGGCAGCGAGACCCGGACGTTCCCCTCGGTGAGCACCCCCATCGCCGCCAGCACATGGCTGGGCGTCAGCGTGGACGAGGTGCAGGAGGAGCCGGAGGAGACCGCGAAGCCCGCCCGGTCCAGCTCGGTCAGCAGCACCTCCCCGTCCACGTACAGACAGGAGAAGGTGACGATGTGCGGCAGCCGCCGCACCGGGTCGCCGACCACCTCGACCTCGGGCACCAGCCGCGGCACCCGGGTGCGGATCCGCTCCACCAGCGCGTGCAGCCGGGCGTTCTCCCGCTCGGCCTCGGCCCGTACTGCGCGCAGCGAGGCGGCCGCGGCCACGATCGCCGGGACGTTGACGTAGCCGGGCACCCGGCCGCCCTCGCGCTCGTCGGCCGGCAGCGGCGAGGCGTACCGGACGCCCTTGCGCACCGCCAGCACCCCGACCCCGGGCGGGCCGCCCCACTTGTGGGCGCTCGCGGTCAGCAGCGACCAGCCCGCCGGGACGTCCACCCGCCCGGCGCTCTGCGCCGCGTCCACCAGCAGCGGGACGCCGGCCCCGGCGCACAGCGCGGCGACCTCGCCGACCGGCTGCACCGTCCCGACCTCGTGGTTGGCGCTCTGCAGCGCGGCCAGCGCGGTGTCCGGGCGCAGCAGCGCGGCGAAGGCCGCCGGGTCGGCCCGGCCGCCCCGGTCCACCGGCGCCACCGACACCCCGCCCCCGGCGGCCTCGTGGCGTTCGGCGACGTGCAGCACGCTGGAGTGCTCCACCGCGGAGTGCACGAAGTGGCCGCCGCGCCGCCGGTTCCCGGCCAGCGCGCCCAGCAGGCCGAGTTGGACGGCCTGGGTGCCGCTGGCGGTGAAGGAGATCTCGTCCGCCCGGGTGCCCAGCACCGCGGCCACCGTCTCGCGGGCGGCGTCCAGCAGCATCCGGGCCTGCCGGCCGGAGCGGTACAGCCGGGCCGGATCGGCCCAGCCCTCCTCCAGGGCGGCGGTCAGCGCCTGCCGGGCGACGGGGTGCAGAGGGGCCGTCGAGGCCACGTCGAAGTACACGGTCACATTTAACGACACACCCGGCCGCGTCCCCGGTCGGTCGCGCGGCTCACCCGCCGTCAGTCGATCATCCGGAATGTCCGCTTCGTCCGCGCCCGACGGGCCGTCACGGGCGTCGCCCGAGGTCATCCCCCGATCGGGCGTACGGACCTCGAATGCCTACGATGACCTGCGACGCAGCCCCCACCGGGCCTGATCGGGCTAGCGGGCGGCGCGTTACCGGGGGCTGCCCGTCAGGAGCGCATAAGGCTGGAGTAGGGTTTGGCCCGCATAAGCATTCAAACCGTGCCCGTGGACGGGTCGCCGGGGAGGCTCACACTCCTCCCCGGGGCGACGCGAAGGCGGGCGAGACTTCGGGAAGGCGCTACGTGAGTCCCAACGGCTCCGACCGCTCGCCGCGGCGCACGATGCGGCGGAAGCTGCCTCAGGCGCTGGCACTGGGCCTCGTCATCGCGACCGCCACCGGCTGCTCGGCCAACGACCTCCCCAGGCTTGGCCTCCCGAGCCCCGTCACCAAGGAAGGGCCCATGGTCCTCCAGATGTGGCAGGGCTCCTGGATCGCGGCGCTGGTGGTCGGCGTACTGATGTGGGGTCTGATCATCTGGAGCGTGATCTTCCACCGGCGCAAGCGCACCGGCGTGGAGGTCCCCCCGCAGACCCGGTACAACGTGCCCATCGAGGCGCTCTACACCGCGGTCCCCATCATCATCGTCTCGGTCCTCTTCTACTTCGTCGCCCGCGACGAGTCGAAGCTGACCGCCACCTCCGAGAAGCCGCAGCACTACGTCAACGTGGTGGGCTTCCAGTGGAGCTGGGCGTTCAACTACGAGAACACCGAGACCCCCGACCCGGCCAACAAGGACGCCGCGTACGACGTCGGAACCCCCAAGGAGGTTCCGACGCTGTGGCTGCCGGTCAACGAGTCGGTGCAGTTCCGCCTCACCTCGCGTGACGTCATCCACGACTTCTGGCCCGTCAACTTCATGATGAAGATGGACGTCGTGCCGGGCGTGGTGAACAAGTTCGAGGTCACGCCGACCGTCAAGGGCGAGTACATGGGCAAGTGCGCCGAGCTCTGCGGCGTCGACCACTCGCGCATGCTGTTCAACGTCAAGGTCGTCGACCGCGCCGACTACGACAAGCACCTGGCCGAGCTTCGCGCCAAGGGCCAGAACGGCTGGGTGCCCTCCGGCCTCATCGGCATGGGAAGTGAAGAGAAGTGACCATCCTCAACGAGCCCGCCGCGGCCGGCGGGGGCGCCGATGCCGTCACGGTCGGGGCGCAGCGGACCCGGAAGCCGGGTTCCACCATCATCAAGTGGCTGACCACCACTGACCACAAGACGATCGGCACCCTGTACCTGGGCACGTCGTTCGCCTTCTTCCTGATCGGTGGCATCCTCGCCCTGGTCATGCGTGCCGAGCTGGCTCGTCCCGGGACCCAGATCCTGTCGAACGAGCAGTTCAACCAGGCGTTCACGATGCACGGCACGATCATGCTGCTGATGTTCGCGACGCCGCTGTTCTCCGGTTTCGCGAACTGGATCATGCCGCTGCAGATCGGCGCGCCGGACGTGGCCTTCCCGCGTCTGAACATGTTCGCGTACTGGCTGTACCTCTTCGGCTCGGTCATCGCGGTGGCGGGCTTCGTGACCCCGAACGGCGCCGCCGACTTCGGTTGGTTCGCCTACTCGCCGCTGTCCGACGCGGTGCACTCGCCCGGCGTCGGCGGCGACATGTGGATCATGGGCCTGGCCTTCTCCGGCTTCGGCACGATCCTCGGTGCGGTCAACTTCATCACCACGATCATCTGCATGCGCGCTCCGGGCATGACGATGTTCCGGATGTCGATCTTCGTCTGGAACACCCTGCTGACCGCGGTGCTGATCCTGCTGGCCTTCCCGGTGCTGGCCGCCGCGCTGTTCGCCCTGGAGGCGGACCGCAAGTTCGGTGCCCACGTCTTCGACCCGGCCAACGGCGGGGCGATGCTCTGGCAGCACCTGTTCTGGTTCTTCGGCCACCCCGAGGTGTACATCATCGCGCTGCCGTTCTTCGGCATCGTGTCGGAGATCATCCCGGTCTTCAGCCGCAAGCCGATGTTCGGCTACTCCGGTCTGATCGCGGCCACCATCGCGATCGCCGGTCTGTCCGTGACGGTGTGGGCGCACCACATGTACGTCACCGGACAGGTACTGCTGCCGTTCTTCTCGTTCATGACCTTCCTGATCGCGGTCCCCACCGGTGTGAAGTTCTTCAACTGGGTCGGCACCATGTGGAAGGGCTCGCTGAGCTTCGAGACCCCGATGCTCTGGACGGTCGGCTTCCTGGTCACCTTCCTCTTCGGTGGTCTGACCGGTGTCCTGCTGGCCTCCCCGCCGATCGACTTCCACGTCTCGGACTCGTACTTCGTCGTCGCCCACTTCCACTACGTGGTCTTCGGCACCGTCGTGTTCGCGATGTTCGCCGGCTTCCACTTCTGGTGGCCGAAGATGACCGGCAAGATGCTGGACGAGCGCCTCGGCAAGATCACCTTCTGGACGCTGTTCTTCGGCTTCCACACCACCTTCCTGGTGCAGCACTGGCTCGGCGCGGAGGGCATGCCCCGCCGCTACGCCGACTACCTGGCCTCGGACGGCTTCACCACGCTGAACACCATCTCGACCATCGGCTCCTTCGTGCTCGGCCTGTCGATCCTGCCGTTCCTCTACAACGTCTGGAAGACCGCCAAGTACGGCGAGAAGGTCACCGTGGACGACCCGTGGGGCTTCGGCCGCTCGCTGGAGTGGGCGACCTCCTGCCCGCCGCCGCGGCACAACTTCCTCACCCTCCCGCGGATCCGCTCCGAATCCCCGGCCTTCGACCTCCACCACCCGGAGATCGCCGCGCTGGACTACCTGGAGAACCACGGCGAGCCGGCCAAGCACCTCGCCGGTGTGACTCCGGCGAAGTACGACGCCCCGAAGCTGGGCAAGGGCAACAAGGAGGGTGACGCCTGATGAAGGAACAGGGAAAGATCTTCCTGGGCCTGTCGGTCTTCGTGCTGGCCATGGCCATCACCTACGGCCTGTGGACCAACTCCAACACCGACGGCCCGGGCCTGGAGGCCGCCGGTACGACGGCGCTGTTCCTGGCCTTCGGCCTCTGCGCCTTCATCGGGTACTACCTCGCCTTCACCGCCCGCCGGGTGGACAGCGGCGCGGGTGACAACCCCGAGGCCGAGGTCGCGGACGACGCCGGCGAGCTGGGCTTCTTCGCCCCGCACAGCTGGCAGCCGCTCTCGCTGGCGCTCGGTGGCGCGCTCGCCTTCCTGGGCGTGATCTTCGGCTGGTGGCTGATGTTCTGGGCCGCCCCGATCATCATGATCGGCATCTTCGGATGGGTCTTCGAGTTCTACCGCGGCGAGAACCAGAACCAGTAGGTTCCCGCTCGTGCACCAGGGCCGGTCCTCCCGTACGGGAG